>DATJQV010000073.1 GCA_035505375.1 bacterium
AGCACCACCTTCTTGCTGAAGCGCTTGTCCTCAGCCGTCATGGTGCAGAAGTAGACGCCGCAGGCACAAGTACGTCCCTTGCTGTCCTGCCGGTTCCAGGCGATGCTGTAGTATCCGGGCTTCTTCTCGCCGCTGGCCAGCACTTTCACCAGCTTGATCGAGATGTCGCAGAGTTTAGGCCGTCGGCCCATAAATACATAAATAGGGACACTTCCCTATTTTCCAGTGACTATGCGAGGTCTACCCCGCTTCTGTGCGCTCAGGACTCGCTCCAGATGCGACTCTAACACCGAAAGGAACGCAGTCCCGCCCAATGGACGGCCGGTGGCCGTCATACGCCGTATCTCTGCTGTCTTCTCCTCGGAATCGTCCCTCAGGTAGCTACGATACTTCTGACGGCGCAGTTCTGCAAGGAGCCAGTCGGGCTCGTTCAGCAGCGGGTCGGCTTCGCCAGTGACGTGTTGGCGGGCGCTGGACCATTGGTACTCCCATGCCCGGTGCACCGTCTTCGACCGAACCGGGTTGCGGTCAATGTACCTTAGCACCGGCCACAGGTACTCGTCTTTGTCTACCGGGCACGAGAAGAAACGGTTCTGCCAGAGCCGACCGCTGCGCCCCTGTTTGCGGTTGACGTGCTGCGTGTAGATCAGGTTCGTGCCGGCAAAGCAACGGGCGAGCGAGTCCGCCTCGTGCGGCACGGCCAGGGCGTGCACATGGTTATCCATCAGGCAGTAGCCCCAGATATCAACGCCATACTTACGCCGATACTGGGCCAGCGTCCAGAGGTAGAACCGTCGGTCATCGTCATCAAAGAACACCTGGCCGCGGTTGTTGCCGCGCTGGGTAACGTGGTGCGGCAGATCGACTGCCACGACACGGGCTATTCTCGGCATGCACCAAGGATAGCCGAAGACCCCAAGCTGTCAATAAAATAGGGAAGTGTCCCTGTTTTCCCCTGCAATCAGGAGCAGCAATACTGCACCTTTCATGCCTTACCTCCTATTCGTCTTCACAACTTTCGCCGTGAAGCTCCTCTCTACTGATTCGACTCTGATAACGTATACCCCGGCGGCAAGACCGGCAAGGTCTATGACGCCATTCGTGGCACCTCCTTTCGTATCGGCCCGCAGGGGCACGTCTCTGAGTCGCTTTCCGGAAACGTCAAACACCTCAACATCGCTGGCACGCGCCGCTGCGCCGACCTCAAACCGCACTCTGCCCGGTGCCACACTGGGCCAGACTCGCAGTCCCACTTGTTTTTCTGGTACCTCGGACTGCTCTTGTACTCCAACGCTTGTCGTCTCGTAGATGGCAACGCCACCCTCCCAGAGAGCTGCATAGAGCAGTCCGCCAGCATAGCTGAGTCGCCTCACCCCGTCAGCTGGGCTTACACTCCCGGCATGGTGCGGTTGGGCTGGATTGCTCAGGATGTAGACGTCAATACCGTTTCCCGCGCCAACATAGACCCTGGACTCGCCCAGCACTGCGTCCCACGGCCAGACGCTCGCTGGAACCGCAGATAGTAGGCGGAAGTTGCTCGGGTCCGCGACACTGTAGACGAACAGCGTATCGTATGGGTACGGAATGTAAGCGAACGTGTCTTTGACTGTCACACCAGAGGAAGCACGGCCGCCACTGTCGATGACGCGGGGATTGGCGGGGTCTGCGACGCTGACCACCTCAAGACTGGCGCCGCCCGCCACGTATGCCAGGGTGTCCTGCACCGCCAGCCCGAAATAGACTCCGTCAGTAGACACGCAGCTCCCTACCAGTACCGGCTGTCTCGGCCGGGCGACGTTGACAATCTGGAAGCGGTTCATCTCGGCGCAGTAGACGAAACTGTCGCGAAGGACCATGTCCTCGGGAGGATTGAACATGCCGTCGCAACCTGCCACCCGCAACGGGTGATGTGGGTCGGTCACATCCAGCGTTACCATCCTCGGCATGGGCCATGATACGTAGGCGAACGAATCCCTCGCAGTCGCAGAACGGACCGTCCTGCTTGAATCGTACTGGGCCAGAAGCATTGGACGCGACGGGACACTGACGTCGAGAATCTGAAGCCCGGCGTTGTAGTCAGCCACATAGGCCCTTCCGCCATCGACATCGACGTCCACCGCTTGGTCAGCCCCAAGCAGTCCGGTGTCGCGCACCGGCAGAACCGTGTTCCTGGTGTCGAATACCTGCAGCCCCGCCCTGTGGCAACCGATGAACGCCGCCTGCGCAAGTCCGCTGGCCCAGGCTCCCCAGCCCCAGCCGGGCACGTCCCTCATGCTCAGCGCGTACGGGCGGGTGGAATCAGCCAAGGAGACAATCGAGAACTCTGGCAGGTCAGCGTCTCCGGAGCAGTAGGCTAACGTGTCTACCAGATACACCCCGTAGCCTCCAACCGAGTCCAAGGACCCTACTTGATACGGATTGGCCGGCACCGTCACGTCGAGGATATGGAACGTGATCCACGGTGGCTCGCCGTTCTGGTCGAACGTAGTGACATAACAGAGGTGTCCTCTGGCTTGCACCTGCTCAACCGCGCTGCCCCAAGAACCAACCCGATGAGGGTTGGCTGGATTGGAGACATCGATGACGTACAGGCCCCAGCGTTGGCCGAGGAAAGCGGTATTGCCCGCTGCCGAAACCACGTCACCCGAATCAACACAGGCTCCACGGAAGACCGGGCTGAACGGATTCGAGACGTTGTAGACGCGGAATGAGTCATCGCCGCTGATGGTGTAGACCAGCGAGTCCTGCAGGACAAAGTCGTTGAGCGGTATCGGGGTCCAGGAGAGACGCGCTGGATTCTGCTCGTCGGCGATGTTGTAGATCTCCAGCCCCTTACGTGAACCGACGTAGAGGAGTGTGTCGACCACCTTCACACGGCACATCAGCCCTTCGGCATTGATGTCCGCGAGCAGTTGGATTGAGAGGGAATCTTGCCGGCTGAACCTGAGCAGGCTCACTCCCGAGCCGCGTGCCAGCGCGACCAACGTCTCGCTTGGGGTGGTTCTCCCATCCACATCATACGACGGTCCGTATGACCAACGGCCGACTTCAACTAGTCCCCGACCGCTATCCGGCCTCCTGACGGCCGTGTAGTACGGATCCTCAATCCCGCGCTCACGCAGCCAACTGGCCCGCATCCTTGGATGCACCCGGCTCAGCGACTCCTGCACCGCGCGATGCTCGCCGATTCCGGGCACGCGGGCTTGCGCCGACGATGCCAGCAGCGTCCCCAACGCAAGGGCAAGCAGCACCACTGCCCCGGCCCGGTTGTGTGTATCGACGGCACGACTGTACGAACCACCTGAGCGGACGCTCAACACATTTACCTCCGTTCTGAGCCGAACTCAGACGGATTGGTGTCGAGAAGACTGCGGCAGCGCGGACCTCGCGCTCCGCCAATCTCGGCACCCCCGTTGGGCGTATCTTAGCCGTGGCCCCTCTCATGTCAATCAGCACGTTCAAGTCTTGTCAGAGGCGGACGCCTGCCGGTCCCTACTCATGCATGCCTGCGGAGGCGCTGTTTTGGGACAAGGTCGAGGCTGAGGTCGAAGTCCGGCCGGATGGAGTGCTTTGTCAGTTCATGCGGGCCAGCTAGCCTTGCGTCAGTAGGACTCGGCCGCGGAGACGTCTGAGCTCGCCGCGAGTCCTTCAGCCACGGGTGGAGAGCAGCATTTTCATCGCTCAATCCAGATCCTGTTTGTGTAATATAGTACACACTCCCCCAACCGCCAATTCCTGTCCTAACTTCCCTATTCCCAATCCCCTAACCCCTGTTCCCTTCCCAACCCCTCCTATGCTCCCCCCGTAGCTCCGCACATAGCTTCCGAGGTAACGACCGGAGCAACTTCCCGAGGAACGACGCGGGCTACTTCTACGGTTACTTCCACCGCTACTTCTTCCGCTACTTCGCGAGCAACGACCAGAGTTCCTTGTCCGGTTCCTTGCCGAGTAACGAGTCGGGTTCAATCCCAGGTTCCTTGCCGATTTACAGTCGAGTTTCCCGTCCAGCTTCCTTCCCGGGTAACCCTGCAGACAACCTTGAGATCAACGTGTGGAGCTACTTGAAGAGTAACAGGGACGGTTCCGGCGTCCGCTGCAACCCGGCTCATCGAGATGGGGACAGGACACGCAAGGGACACGTCCACGGAGCAATGCGATGGCCGCATCGCGGATGTGTCCCCGACGCTTGCGTCAGACACAAAACGGGGCTATCCCCGGATGTCATCAGTGAGAAGCGGGAGTCCCGAAGGACTCCCGCTGGACAGACAGGTCCGGGCTGGGTCTTAGACTAAGCCCGCGTCGAGCATCGCGTCGGCAACCTTGACGAAGCCGGCGTTCGCGGGCTAGACCGTTTCGAGTTGCAGGACGCGGAGGCGCTCGGGCGCCACGCGCTTGCTGAGGTTGAGGATCTCAACACCGACCATGTTGCCGGCGGCGTCGTAGTCCAGGACTATTCCGGGCTGGACCTCCTCGGACTCGACCACCGCGGCCTCGTCGAGTCGCAGATACAGTGCATCACTAGCTTTGTCTACCTTCAATCTCATGATTGTCTCCTCAGGCGACGGTCAAAGAAGACCGTGACCACAATCGGCGGACTGGCTTCCGTGTTCATCACGACGCGCAGGATTCGGCCGCTGCGCTCCGGCACTTCGCTCAGATAGTGAGTCGCGCCGTCATCGTGGTTCTCCGTGCGCAACGGTGACTCCACTGCCCGGACAACCCACGCGTCCGGTATCGCACGCTCCGTGAGCATGTCCCGGGCGTGAGCGGTGTGCGCAAGCTCCATCCTGGTAAGTATCTATCCCCCGGCGATACAGTCAAGGCGGGGGCACGACTGTTTCCGAATGCCAAGCGCCGGGTGTGACCAGTCGGCGTGAGCGGGTCGAGTGGCCCGTAACGCTCAGCGGGAGTCCCGAAGGACTCCCGCCTTATAGCTGAACTCGAACTCGGGCCTAGACTACGCCCTGGTCGAGCATCGCGTCGGCTACCTTAACGAAGCCGCCGATGTTCGCGCCGTTTACGTAGTTCACGAAGTTGCCTTCCTTGCCATAGTGGACGCACGTGTCATGGATGGCCTTCATGATGCCCTGGAGTCTCTTGTCGACCTCTTCGCGGGTCCAGGAGAGGCGCAGGCTGTTCTGCGACATCTCGAGACCGGAGGTGGCGACGCCGCCGGCGTTCGCGGCCTTGGCCGGACCGTAGAGGATCTTGCTGTCGATGTAGACCTTCATCGCATCCGGGGTCGAAGGCATGTTGGCGCCCTCGGAGACCACAAACACGCCGTTCTTGATGAGATTCGCGGCATCCTTGCCGTTGATCTCGTTCTGGGTAGCGCTCGGGAACGCGCAGTGGGCCTTGTGGTTCCACAGCGGGTTGTAGTCGAGCTTGGGATCAACCGGCGTGTAGACCGAGCCCTTGAACTTGCCGGCGTACTCGCTGATGCGGCCGCGCTTCACGTTCTTGAGCTCCATGATGAAGGCGAGCTTCTCAGCGTCGATGCCGGCTTCGTCATAGATGTAGCCGTTCGAGTCGGAAGCGGTGACGCACTTACCGCCGAGCTGGTTGACCTTCTCAACGGTGTACTGGTACACGTTGCCGGAACCGGACACGAGGCAGGTCTTGCCCTTCATGGAATCGCCGCGGGTGGCGAGCATTTCCTGCGCGAAGTAGGTCGCGCCGTAGCCGGTGGCCTCGGGACGAATCAGGGAGCCGCCCCAGCCGAGGGCCTTGCCGGTGAGCACGCCGGTGAACTCGTTGCGCAGCTTCTTGTACATCCCGAACATGAATCCGATTTCCCGTCCGCCGACGCCGATGTCGCCGGCCGGCACGTCGGTATTCGGCCCGATGTGGCGGAACAGCTCACTCATGAAGGCCTGGATAAAGGCCATCACTTCGTTGTCGCTCTTGCCCTTGGGGTCGAAGTCCGAGCCGCCCTTGCCGCCGCCCATGGGGAGAGTGGTGAGGGAGTTCTTGAACACCTGTTCGAAGGCGAGGAACTTGAGGAGGCCCAGGTACACGGTCGGGTGCAAGCGGAGCCCGCCCTTGTACGGGCCGATGGCCGAGTTCATCTCGATGCGGAAGCCGCGGTTGACCTGGACTTCGCCCTTGTCGTCGACCCACGGGACCCGGAACATGATGACGCGCTCGGGCTCGCAGATACGCTCGAGGATCTTCGCCTTCTTGTACTTCGGATTCTTGTCGAGGTACGGCATCAGCGACTCGGCGACCTCGCGCACCGCCTGGTGGAATTCCTTCTCACCGGGGTTCTTCGCGATAATGCCTTCCATAAAGGCATTGACTGCATCAGACATACTGTCCTCCTGTTAGACTGTAGCGGACGATAATTGTCGGTCGGAACTGATTTCCGTTCGGAACGCCGGTCCTACCGGCCGGGGAATTATAGCAACGGCATCAGGCAGGTCAACCCTACCCGTCGGCTGCCGGTGGTCTGCCGCCATCCCGGCGGTCAACGGACCGGCTCCGGCGAAACCGGTTTCTCGGCCTCCGCAAGCAGGCTGCGCGCAATCGGCACGTAGGCCGAACCCGGGTATTCGAGTATCAACTGCTGGAGTGTCTCCCGATACTTCGCCTCGTCCTTGAGGTCGTCGCGATACACCCCGGCCTGTTCCAGCCTTGCCTTTGGCGCGAGCGAGCTGCTTCCGAACCGCTGACAGTACCGGTCGAGCGCGGCCAGCGCCTCTTTCGGCTTGTGCTCCCGCCGCAGGAACCGCGCGAGCAGGAAGCAGGCCTGTTGTGCGACAGCGTCGTCGCCGTCGGCCAGGGTCTGGGCCTTGTCGGCCTCATCGGCGCCGGTCTCATAGTCGAGCATCAGCCGCGCGAGCTCCTTGGCCCGGTCCCCGCTGCCGGTCAAGACCGCCAGGTCCAGCCCGTCGTTGACCAGCAGGCTCTGCGGGAACTGCCTGACCAGCTCATTCAAGTATGCGCCGGCCGAGTCGAACTGCCCTTCGTAGAAGAACGTGCGGGCCACGAGCAGCAGTAGCCGGTCGGACGAGTGGACGAGCTTCATGGCCGCGGCGCGAGCCGGTTCGGTATGCCCGAGACCGAGCAGGGCCGCCGCCTGTCCGAACACCGCCGGCTCGCTCGCCGGCTGGCGGGCAAGCGCCCGTTGGTAGCTTGCGAGCGCCCGAGCGTAGTCGCCCTGGTCGCGGCACAGGTCGCCCAGCTCAATCTGCGCCCCGACGCCGTCGTCCATGGCCAGTTCGGCCAGCGCTTCCGGAACCCGGCCCATCGTCCTCAGCACCCGCGCTGCGTCGACGTGCACTTTCTGCTCCTGGTAGACGGCAAGCGCCGCCCTCAGCGCGCCCTGCGCCTCGCAGTCGTGCGCGAATTCGTAAAGCTCCTGCCCGGACAGCACCGGCTTGAGCACGTGTACCGCTTCCGCCTCGTTCTTCGTAGCAAGATACACGACGGCCTTGGCTAGCGCGCGGGTTGCCGGGTCACTGACCTTCTCCAGTTCGCCGGCGATGCCGGCGCCGGACCTGACGGCAAGCGCCGAGAGCTTCTGCCGATAGCGGTCGAGTGCTTGCGGTGAGGCGTTGATGACGGACACTATCTCGCGCGTCGCCGCCGCCGGCTGGCCCGAGGCGTCGTACAGGTCGACCAGCCGGTCGGCAATCGCCATCCGGTCTGCGCCGTGCCGCAGCGCCTGCTCGTAGTAGTCGATGGCCGAAGCGTAGTCCTGGTGCCCGGCAAACACCTCACCCAGCGTTGCCAGCCGGTCCGGCCACTTGAGGGCTGCCCTGCGCCCTTCGACCCGAGCATCGGCTGTGCGCTTCAGCCCCAGCAGGCCGCTCACCAGCCCATACGAGTAATCGGCGACGTCCGGGAACTGCTTCTCCAGCCTGAGGCTGACGGCGACCAGAGTGTCGCAGCGCTTGAGCGTGTCGGCGAGGCGAACCAGACCGTCGTAGGACGGCATGTCCCTTGGTTCCTTGTTGACGCTCAGTCGATACTCCTCAAAGGCCTGGCCGGGCTGCCCGGCACGCTCGAGCATGAAGCCGCTCATGTAACTCTGGGCGTGGGCAACGCCCGCGCCCAGTGCAAGCAACACCACGAAAGCAGGCGCGGCCGCTCCGATCTTGGATAAAGTACAAAGTCCAAAGGACAAAGGACTAAGCAATGCGGAAAGGACAAAGTCAGGCTCCCTCAGTACTTTGTCCTTCATCCTTGGACCTTGCTTTGTCCTTATCACTTTGTTCTTGATCCTTGGCTACTCGCTCAGCAGCCTCTGGAAATAGTCTCTTATCATCTGCTCGTACTCAGCCGGGTAGCCCTGCTTGAGCGAACGCATCAGTTCTTCGCGCAGCAGCCGGTTCCGCTCGCCTTTGTCCTCGGGCAGGCGGGGCTTCTGCTGCACCTGGAACTCTTTGCCTGACTCGCTCTCGCGTTCGTCTTTGAATCCCTGCTGCCTGATGCTGCGCTCGGCGTCGAGCAGGTGCGAGAGGATGCTCTGCTGCCGCTGGACCAGCGGTCGGCCCACGTTCAGTTCGGACAGGTCCTTCTCCACCGCCTTCAAATCGTCAACCAGGCCCTCCAGGCTGGAAGTGAGTCCCGGCTGAACCCCGCCCGTCTTCTGAAGCATCTGTTCGAGCTGCTCCCGCAGCGCCTGCTCCTTACCGAGCATTCTGCCCAGGGCCGACATCTGCTCAGCGGTCATGCCGCCGGGCATCGGTATCGGGAATCCCGACATCTCGCCGTTGATGCCCATCTGCTCTCCGATCATCTGCGAGAGCTGCTGCATCATGTCGTCCATCGCGCCCGACATCCCGCCGCCCTTCTGCGACGCGGCCATCGCCTGCAGCATGGCCTGGGCCGTCCGGTTCAGGCTCTGTCGCGCCTGCTCCATTCCGGAGCGGACGGTTCCGGCCCGATTGTCCGCCATTTCCTGCGCCGTCTGCTCCATTGCGTCCATCGCCTTGGCCAGCTCCTGCCCGAGGCTCGGATCGACGCTCATGCTGCGTGAGCTGAGGCTGGCCAGGCTCTCGGCGACGATTCTGGTTGCCTCGCGCAACCCGATCTCCTGCTGGGCGCGTTCGGACAGGTCCGGCATGCCGGCGGTGGCCTGCTCAAGCTTCTCCTGCTCGTCCGATACCATCATGACATCCTGCGCGGCGTCCCGCAGTTTCTGGGTCACTTCGGACGAACGCTTTGACTTCAGCTTCTGGCTCAGCGAACCGAGCGACCGGCTCATCTGCGCCAGGCTCTGCCCGAGCTTGTCGCTGCCGGGCTTGGCCTGGTCGAGCTGGTTCTGCTGCATCTGGCTCGCGAGATCCCGGGCCTGCTCGGACAGCTTCTGGTCGTTCGCCTGCTGCGCGAGCTTGTTCAGGGAATCGCCGATCTCCCTGTCGGACATCGAATCGGCGAGGCTCTTCATGTCATTCTGCAGGCTGTCGAGCGCGCCCTTGATGTCCTGTTCCAACTGCGAGGAACGCTGGTTCGGCTCCTTGCCCAGCTTGTCGGTCAGGTCCTGCTGGGCCTTGGCCATCTCCTCCGCTTTCTTGGCCAGCGCGTCGAGCCGCTGTTCCTCCATCACTTTTTTCAGCAGCTCCAGCGCCCGGTCAATCGCCTCCTTCATCTTCCCCTGGTCCATCTCGAACTTCTCCAGGGCACGCTTCACGTCCGGCGACTGCTGCTCGAGCTTGTCCTGCAGCTGGGCGAGCGACTGCTGAAGTTCGCGGGGCAGGACCTGGGACAGGATCTGCTGCAGTTGGCTCATCCGTTCCATGGTCTGCTGGTCGAGGTTCACGCCCTGCGACATCTCTTTCATCATGTCCGAGACTTCCTGCTTCAGGTCCGCGACCTGCTGCATCAGTCCCTGCTGGCCCCCGAGCACCTTCTCCAACGCCTGCTTTTCGTCCCAGGAAAGCTCGCGGCTCTTCTTCATTTCGTCCGACAGCCGGCCGACCTCCTGGCCGAGCTGGGCCTGCTGCGATTGCATCGGGCCGAGCTCGGACTCAGTGTGCTCGGTCTGCTGCACGGCCGCATTGTATATCTCGTTCATGGTCGGAAAGCGGATGGCGTACATTTCCGACCGGCTTACCTTGGGTCCGGAAACCACATCATTGTCGGTCACGGACACAAAGTAGTGTATCTGTTCGCCCGGCAGCAGCCCCAGGTTGGACAGATCCCAGGCGTACAGCGTCGTGTCCTCGCGCCTGCCCGACACCGACTTGATGTGCACGAGATGGTCAATCGAATCCTTGCCGTAGTGCAGATAGAGGTCACCCAACCCGAAGTCATCAATGCTGTTGATGCCGAGCAGCACCTTCATCGAAACCGGCAGATCAACGTCGCGTCCGGGCAGAAAGAGCTTCACGAAAGGCGGCTCGTCGGCGATGGCCCGTACCTGCATGTCCGTGGCCGGCTGCAGAACCTTGTCCTCCTTGTCCGCCAGTTCGATCTTGCCTGAGGCATCGTCCTTGATGGCGAACCGGGCCCTGAACAGACCCGAATCCGCCGGGCCGATTTGGATCGGCAACGTGTCACTGCCAAGAATCACCTGCCCGACAGAAATCAACCGATTGGCCTCGCCTTCGACGTCCACGACCGTCCCCTTCAGTCCGCTGACTTCAGTAGCTGAGGATCTGACCTGAGGCAGACCGGAGTAGGCCGGCGGGTGAAGCGTGAACACCAGCCGCTCGAGGCCCAGCGGCTCGAGCACGCGCACGCGGTGAAGGTCGGACGAACGCCTCAGGATTGTGAATCGATACTCAAACCCGTGACCGGCGGCCAGCGCGATCCGACCGGTGTCGCCGTGCAAAGGGACAACCGACGATCCTCCGTGCCCCCCGACCCCCGACCCCTGACCCCTGACCCCGAGCCGCACCGCCCTGAACACGCCCGCCGGTACGACTCTTGCCCGCAGCAAGACGCTGCCGCCGGGCATCACCGCGGTGTCGCCGGGCTGAACTTCGAGGGTCACGCCGTCGGCGCGGCCGGTGAAGGCGTTGCTGATTCCGACCCTGGCCCGGGCCGGCGCGGCGTGGAATTGCACCCCGACACACAGGGCCATCAGTGCCAGGGCTGCGCCCGCCCAGACCACCCGGCGCCGGTTGACGAGCCGCCCCAGCGGCAATGGCGCAAGCGTCCGCTCGACATCAGCCACGGCCGCGTCAATCATCTCCTCCGAATAGCCTTCCTTTGCCCCTGACCCCTGACCCCCGACCCCCGACCCCCATTTCCCCAGCTGCACCGTCGCCACCAGCCTTCCCCTCACCTCAGGGAACCGTTCCTCAACCAGCCGCGCGACGTACCAGAACCGATTCTGCGCCACCAGCCGCCAGAGCAGGACCCCGACCGGAACGACTAGCGCCGCCAGGACCCAGCCGCTCCAGAACAGATTCACGACGAGCAGGACCAACGCGCAGGCCATAGCCAGGCTGAACAGGGCCAGCGCGACCGAATCCCAGGCCCAGCGCTGCCTTGCAAGCGCGCGCAGCCTGCTCTCGGTCACTTCACCGCGTCGGGATTCGCTCATCGTTGGACCGTTCTTCGTTCAACGTTCCCGTTGTCCGTCATTCGGGCCTTGGCTTTCTGGATTCTGGTTTCTGATTTCTGCTTTGTCTGATTCCTGTACTATGACGATTATACTGCCCAAACCGTGCTGCCGCCACGATGACCGCTGGCGGTGCGTCGTCCGGCTATTGACCTTCGCACAGGCAATGCAACACTCCGCCCCCTCCCTTCTATTCCCTCCCCCTTGAGGGGGAGGGAAGGGTGAGGGTGACGCTGGCGGACCATTACTTACGCGAAACTCAGTAACGGCCGGCTATCGGCCTCATGGAATCAGCCTGTGAGTCCGGAACGGAGAGCAGGCGGTGTCACTTCCGGCTAGCGCCGGCAGATGCTCTCAATCGAGACCGTGTGGTCGGCAGACCAATCGGACACGTTACCATGCGCGTCCTCGGCCCGGACACGGACCTTGAATGCGTCTAAGACCGACCACGCGTGGCCCAGGGTGCAGGACTCGGCGCTTGCCAGCAGACCGGTCCAATTCCCCAGCGCGTCGCCCCAGTCAACCTGGTACCGAACGCTGTCCGATTCCGGGTCGGTCGTCACAACCACGAAGTTAAGGGACTCGCCGGCCATGCCCACGGCGGGACCGGTCGGCGCTCCCGGAGTCAGCGGCGGCGCGTTCTGCTTGCACCCGGGCCCGACGAATAGACAGGCAGCGACCCAGACGGCGGCAACGATTGGCTTCATAGCCCTTACAATCTAGCGCAATTAGGCCGAAGAGGCAAGCCGCCCGCAGGCGTGCTTGACATGGAGGTAAGGGCGTCTATACTCTCCGCCGACGGGGTTGATCGAAAGTCCGCCAACCCCGCGTGTCAATCCGTATAGGTACCCCAGTCTGTCAGAATCAGGCCTGCCGGTTCCCAGAAAAGTCAACTGAGGTCTAATCGGCAGCTGCATGGCCGGGCACGGATTGCCGAACCGGCTACATAAGTCGAATCCGGCGGTTCTCCGTACAGAACTTCAATATTCCGTCCGGAGTATCCGCCTCGACAAGGAGAGACAGTGATTCAGGAAGAACTGAAGCGCAAGAAGATAACCGAGCTCTTTGACCTCGCCGAGAAGCTCAACGTCCCAGATTACCGGGACCGCAACAAACAGGGACTGGTCCTGGCCATCCTGGAAGCCGATGCCCGCCAGCGCAATGCCGGCGCCGAAGGCGTCGAGGTGACGGGCGTGCTCGAAATCCTCGAAGAGGGTTTCGGGTTCCTCCGCTCACCGGACTACAGTTACCTGCCTTCGTCGGACGACGTCTACGTCTCGCCGTCCCAGATCAAGCGGTTCGCCCTCCGGACCGGCGACACCATCGTCGGGCACGCGCGGCCGCCCAAGAACAGCGAGCGCTACTTCGCTCTCCTGAAGATTGACACCGAGAACGGCACGCCGCTCGCCGAAGACCGGCGCCGCATCCCGTTCGAGGCGCTGACCCCGCTCTACCCGCTGCAGCGGATCCAGCTCGAGGTGCCGGAGAAGAACGACTTCTCGATGCGGGTCGAAGACTTGTTCGTGCCCGTGGGCAAAGGCCAGCGCGGCATCATCGTCTCTCCCCCGCGCGCGGGCAAGACCATCCTCATGCAGAAAATCGCCAACTGCATCACGGCCAATCACCCCGAGATCAAGCTCATTATCCTGCTCATCGACGAACGGCCCGAGGAAGTGACCGACATGGAACGGTCGGTCAAGGCCGAGGTCATCAGCTCGACCTTCGACGAGGTGCCTGAGCGCCACGTCCAGGTCGCCGACATGGTGCTGGAGAAAGCGAAGCGGCTGGTCGAGCACGGCCACGACGTCGTGATCCTGCTCGACTCGATTACCCGCCTCGCCCGCGCCCACAACCTGGTTGTGCCGCACTCCGGCCGCACCCTTTCCGGCGGTCTCGACTCCAACGCCCTGCAGAAGCCCAAGAAGTTCTTCGGCGCGGCCCGCAACATCGAAGAGGGCGGCTCGCTCACCATTATCGCCACCGCTCTCGTCGAGACCGGCTCGCGCATGGACGAGGTCATCTTCGAAGAGTTCAAGGGCACCGGCAACATGGAACTCATCCTCGACCGGAAGCTGGCCGACCGCCGTATCTTCCCGGCCATCGACCTCCAGCGTTCCGGCACCCGCAAGGAAGAACTGCTGCTGTCGGAGTTCGAACTCAACCGCATCTGGGTGATGCGCAAGCTCCTGGCCGAGCTCTCCCCGGTCGAGATGATGGAGTTCGTGCTTGACAAGATGCGTCTGACGCGCAACAATAAAGAGTTCCTGGATTCGATGAGCGAAAGTTGATGTAACATGAAACCAAAGATTCACCCTAAGTACGTCGAGTCGACCATCACCTGCGCCTGCGGCAACGTGGTCAAGACTCGTTCGACCAAGCCGAAGATGAACGTTGACCTCTGCTCCAACTGTCACCCGTTCTTCACCGGCAAACAGCACCTCGTTGACACCGCCGGCCGCGTCGAGAAGTTCCGCCGTAAGTACGGCGACGTGGTTCCGACCAAGCCGGCGAAGGTTGCCAAACCCGCTGAGGCTCCCAAGCCCCCGAAGCCCCCAAAGGCCCGGAAGCCCAGGGCACCCAAGCCCGCAACGGAGCCCGCCGCGCCTGCGGCTGAGCCCGAGGTGAAGACCGAGTAACGGCGGAAGTCCCAAGGACAAAGTACTAAGGACAAAGCAATGGGAAAGTATCAAGGTCGAACCCGTGCCGGCCTTACCACTTTGTCCTTTCCTGATTGCTTAGTCCTTTGTCCTTGTTACTTCATACTTGACTTCGTGTCTTCGTGCCTTTGTGCTGGGTCAGGGCTCCTTGCCGGGAACCACTCCTGATGACCGGGGACTCCCGAGCCGCAGCGCCGGAGCTCGCTCACTTGGGCGAGCGCCTGCACAAGCTGCAGGAGTTTCTTTGACCTGCCCGGGCGACGGGTCGAACTAGCCGAGCTTACCAAAGCCAGCTCACAACCTGATTTCTGGAGCGTGGCCGAGCGCGCCCAGACCACGATGCAGCGCATCGCGGTCCTGAACGACATGCTCGGCCGCGTGGACAAGCTCGCTTCCGAAATCAAAGACGCGACCGAGTTGATGGACCTCTTCGACGAATCGGACGAGGCGGCCCGCAAAGAACTGAGCGCGCAGGTTGAGGCCATGGGCCACGAACTTGAGGCGCTCGAAGAGCGGGCGATGTTCCGCACTCAGGAAGATTCCCGCGCGGCCATCCTCTCGATTCACCCCGGCGCGGGCGGCACCGAGTCGTGCGACTGGGCCGAAATGCTCTACCGGATGCTGACCCGCTACATCGAACTGCAGGGGCTGAAGTATGACGTACTGGACCTCCAGCCCAACGACGTCGCCGGCATCAAAGAAGCAACGATCGAGGTCAGCGGCACATACGCCTTTGGCCTGCTCAAATCCGAAATCGGCGTCCACCGCCTGGTCCGGGTGTCGCCGTTCGACGCGGCCAAACGGCGGCACACCAGCTTCGCCGCGGTCTCCGTCTATCCCGAAGTCGAAGAAATCGAGGTCGAAATCAACCCGAGCGACCTCAAGTTCGACACCTTCCGCGCCGGCGGCCACGGCGGCCAGAACGTCAACAAGGTCAGCTCGGCCGTGCGTATCACCCATATCCCGACCAACATCGTGGTCGTCTGCCAGAACGAACGCTCGCAGTTCCAGAACAAGACCAACGCCCTCAAGATCCTCCGTTCCCGGCTCTACGACCTCCACAAGCGCGAGCAGGACGAGAAGCGCGAGAAGCTCGACGCGGCCAAGACCGAAATCGCCTGGGGGCACCAGATTCGCTCCTACGTCTTCTTCCCTTACCAGCAGGTGAAGGACCACCGGACCGACTACACAACCCACGACCTCGTCGGGGTGATGGACGGGCACATAGAGAGCTTCGTTCACTCCTTCCTCACCCGTCCCGAAGCAGCCGCGACCGGAAACGGGGGACGGACTTCGCCGGCAAGACACAAAGACACGAAACCGGACTCCGATTCCGATTCCTGACCTCTTTGTGACTTCGTGTCTTTGTGGTTGATGTCCGAATCCGGCCCAAAACAAGTCTTGACAAACCGGTTTCTGCCATTAGATTGAAGCGCTGAATTGGACAATAAGCGCCGGTCGGGCGTTACCAACCGGCCTTGAACGGAGGTCACTATGAAAGCATCTATCGACAAAGAGCTGTGCACCGGCTGCGAGCTGTGTGTCAGCAGTTGCCCGGATATCTTCGAGATCGAAGGTGAAACGGCCACAATCAAGGTCGACGCTATTCCCGAAGGTGCCGAGGACTGCGTGCAGCAGGCCGCCGAAGACTGCCCGTCCAGCGCCATCAAAGTCGAGGACTAGCTCCAGACCAACATCGCCCGCCGGCAAAACCTGTCGGCGGGCGTCTGCTTCCTAGCGGGCAGAGCAGCTCGGGAAGCTATTCTCCGGGCAAAACGGAGAGCAACGGTCGGAGCTTACTCGGGAGCAACCCGGACAGGAACCCGCGGACTTACTCGGGCCGCAACGCTCCAACCAACCCGGAGAGGAACGGGCAGACCAACCGACGGACTAACCCGGAAGGTAACGCGGAGTGCAACCGATGAAGCAACCCGGCGAATTCCGGTGGAGGTTCATCCGGGAATTGCGGTGGAGGTAACCTCCCTGTCTACTGTCTACTGAATCCTGTCTACTATCCGCGGGGCAATCCCCCGGGCGAGGGAGGGGACTTCCGGAGAGGCGACCTAGCGCTTTATTGTTCAAGTAGTTAGGTGACTTCCTGGCTCCATGGGCTCATATCCAAAGGCTAAACTTTCCGCCCGCGCGCCCGGCATGAACGCAAGGGCGGGCTCTCGCCCGCCCATACCCTGCCTGCTGTCTACTGCCTGCTGTCTACTGTCCTCTGTCGCTCACCTCGTCACCATGACCTTGCCAACCTGCTGGCCCAAGACTGTGGCCCCGCGACCGACTGGTCACGGCCTGACCGATATTGCCGAGCCATCAATGAAGTAGAAACCGAAATCCTTCCCGGCCACGTTGGTTGTTGTA
Source organism: bacterium (assembly GCA_035505375.1). Taxonomy (NCBI): domain Bacteria; species bacterium. The sequence goes on from DATJQV010000073.1 coordinate 16,540, forward strand.
CCCAGACCCAGTGAGTCTACGTGGAAGTCGAGGAATCCGAACTCAACCGCCTGCGCCCGATTGGGCGCGATAGTGACGTGAGCGAACCGCATGGTATCGGGGGGTATGGAGCCACGCTGCCCGCTCTGTATCGGGTATCCGTATCCGTGCGCCCCATTGACAAGAAGGTCCCGCATGTATGCAGAGGGCGGCGCAATGTTGTACCACAGGTAGTTGAGGGTAAGCGGAGTATTCCCGGTGTTGGCGACTTGTATTGTGAAACCCGAGCTGTCAGGAGCGAGAACGGGGTCGCCGACCGTGTCTACGTGAGTCGAGAACCCGCTGGTGGCCTGTCCGGTGTTCTGAAGGTCGTGGTGGAACTTGGGCCAAGGCGAAGCAGCCAATGGGCTCGTACCGTTGAGCGCGTACAGATAACCGTCGTCGCTGATGAAATAGACAGTACCGTCTGTGCCGATGGTCGGCGCTGCTTCGACCCGCCCGCCAGTCAGGTAGCGCCACTTGAGGGTCCCGTCCGCGTTCAGCGCGTAGAGACAACTATCGTTCGAGCCGACGTAGATTGTGCCGTCCGCCGCGACTGCAGGGCCGGAGCTGACGTCGCCGCCGGTCTGATACCGCCACTTCAGGCTGCTGTCCGGATTCAGGGCATAGAGACAGTTGTCCGTTGACCCAAAGTAGACAGTGCCGTCCGGCGCAATTGCCGGAGCGGAATGTACGTCGACGCCCGCGCTGTAGGCCCACTGAGAAGCCCCGTCATGGTAGAGAGCCGCAAAATCGGTGAATGACGGACTCTGTTCCGACCCAAAGTAGACTGAAAGGTCGCCTGCGATGGCAAGGTCGGTAGGGCTGACGGCGTGAGTGTGGATTTTCCATCTCCGCGTGCAGTTTGTGCTGTACGCGCCCACGGTGCCGTTCTGCTGAGCAATGTAGACCGTGCCATCATCCGAAATCGCTGCGGCCGCGTCCGTCACGCTGTGTTCGTCGGTTTGAAAGTCCGATACGTACCCGCCGTTATGGGTCAGAGAGCTGAAACGGTCTTCACAACCGCAGAAAACCGCCCCCCCACTCGAAATGGAAGGGGACGACACCGGGACGCCCACGGCAAAGGAGTGGCTCCATTTCAGGGCACCACTATCGGGACTGATGGCATACAGGGTGCCGTAGTTGCCACCCACGTAGACGGTGCCATCGGGCCCGACCGCCGGTGACGACTTCGCGTTCGCGTCGGCCGGGTAGGTCCACTTGAGCGTACCGTCAGGATTGACCGCGCACAGCGCGCTGCCCGGTGAACCGACGTAGATGGTGCCGTCTGGAGCTATGGCTGGTGATGCGGCAAGGGACAGGTCGTTGCCGGTAGCCACGCGAAAGCGCCACTTGCGCAGCAAGTCCAGCGCATGCACTGTGATGCTATGTCGCTCCGACCACGAGGATAACGCGCCGTTCGTGTCCTTTGCCTGCGCCGCCACCGCGTAGAAGCCGGTGTCGTGCCACGCGTGGCTCATCCGCACCGACTCCCCCGAGGCCACGAACTTACTCCATGCCGAAGTATCGCCGTTGCTCCACGCAAACCTCACTGCGACGGGGATACGGTCAGGATGGGAGTCGGTGGTTACGAAGAAGTACATGGAATCCTGTCCGCCGACGGATGGCCCTGACGGCACGGCCGGCGTGTAGGGCGAGTGGGGTAAATGGAAACTCACCAGCCGCATGGCGAGTCCACCCGACCAGTTCGAACTGGCAAGCTTTTGGTCCCGCGCCTGGGCCTTGATGTCGCGAGTGCCGACGCCAGACCACGCGTGAGTAAGGGAGATTGTGTCTCCACTCGCGAACCAGCCTCCCCAGTCCGACAGCGTGGAATCGCCCCAATCGATTCGCACCTGCACGCTATCGCCATCAGGGTCGGTCGCAGTGGTCATGAAAGAGTAAGTCGTGTCAGTGAAGCAGGAGTCGAGGCCGGCCAGCACGGCCGGCACATCGGGCGGGTGGTTTCTCTTGCAGGAAGAGGCCACCAGCACTGCTGCGACAGCGAAAAACAGAAGTAGCGGTCGGGCGTCAGTTCGAGCCATTTGGCCTCCTTCGGGCTACCGGAGCCTGGTCCTGCAACATACTCAGTTTCATGGCTGGACCTGTATGCTTGAGCCGTCCTCAAACTGGTATCGGAACAACTCGCGGACCACCTTCGTGGTTGTGTCTGCCCCCAGCGAGTCGACGTGGAAATCAAGGAACTGAAGATCGACCACTTGGGTCCGGTTCGGCGCGACGGTAATAGGTGTGAATCGTATGGTGTCGCCGGACCAGGTTCCGCGCCGTCCGCTCGGAATCGGATAGCCGAATCCGTGTACACTATCGGCAAGGAAATCCCGCATCCAGGCAAAGCCGGTCGAGTAGTGAGTCTTGAGCGAGCCAATGGTGACGTCCTTGTTCCCGGCGTTTGCGACATGGATAGTGAAGCCAGAGCTGTCGGGAGCGAGAATAGGGCTGCCAACCGTGTCCATGCGAGTCCAGCGAGCATCTCCGGGAACTCGGCCGGTGTTCTGGAGGTCGTGGTGGAACTTGGGCCAAGGAGAACTGGCGAGCGGACTGGAACCCTTGAGCGCATACAGATACCCGTCGTCGCTGGTGAAGTAGATTGTCCCGTCCGTACCGATGGTCGACGCTGCCTCTATCTTTCCGCCGGTCTCGTAACGCCACTTGAGATTCCCGTCGGCGTTGACGGCATAGAGGTAGTCGTCGTTCGAGCCAACGTAGACCGTGCCGTCCGCCGCGATTGCGGGGCCGGCGTCAACTTCACCGCCGGTCGCGTACCGCCACTTGGGCGTGCTGTCGGGGTTCACGGCGTAGAGATTGTGGTCCGTCGCCCCGAAGTAGATGGTGCCGTCAGGGCCGACCGCAGGAGCGGACTTGACGCCGCATCTTGGGGATGCGCCCCATATCCACTGGCCCACGGGTTCCACGGCGTAAAGCCCATACCAGTAGGCTTGCCCGCATCCGAAGTAGATGGTGCCGTCGCCTCCGACAGCTAGGTCGGTAAGGTCGAGTCCGTGGGTACCAGACCACGCCCACTTGCTTACGAAATCCGAGTACAGCGCGTGCACGCCGCCGGCCCTGTCCGTGAGGCAGACCATACCGTCAGCCGAAATCGCCGCAGCCGACGCCGTCGTGTTGGAGTCGAGAGTCGCTACGCGCAGACCGCCGCCGCTGTCAGGGATCACGCCGTAGAGGTCGAACCCACAGGCGCAGTAGACCGTGCCGTCAAGGGCAATGGAGGGTGACGACACGGCGTCTGCTGTTGCGAACTGGTGGCTCCACTTGAGGGCGCCACTGGGGTTGATGGCATACAGGTGGCCGTCGTTTGAACCGATGTAGACGGTGCCGTCAGGGGCGATGGCGGGTGATGACCGGTCGTTCACGTCGGCGGGATAGCGCCATTTGAGCGCACCGTCCGGGTTGAGTGCGTACAATGCTCCATCCGGTGACCCGATGTAGATGGTGCCGTCAGGGGCGATGGCCGGCGACGAGAGCAGGGACATGTCGTATCCAGTAGCCAAACGGAAACGCCACTTGCTCAGTGTATCGGGCGGTCGGACCACGACGCTACAAGGGTAGGACCATTCAGAAAGCACGCTGCTGGTGTCCTTTGCCTGGGCTCTTATCGCGTAGGTGTCGGGCACGGCCCAAAGGTGGGGCATCGTGACCGATTCGCCGGACGCCACGAACGCGCTCCAAGCAGAAGTGTCGCCATCGCCCCAGGCAAACCTGACGGCCACGGGGATTATATACGTATCGGTAACCGCCGTGGTGAAAACGCAGGATGTCTCGCGTCCGACGATGCTGGGGCCGGTCGGCTCGGTCGGCCGGTCGGGCGCGTGCGACGGACGGTGATGCACTGCACGGATGGTGAGCCCGCTCGACCAATTGGAGGCGAGAAGCTTCTGGTCCCGCGCCTGGGCAGCGACTTTGTGGGAACCAGTGTCGGTCCACGCGTGCGCCAGGGCGACCGTATCGCCGCTGGGGAACCAGCCCTTCCAGTCTGAGAAGGTGGAATCGCCCCAGTCGAAGCGCACCTGCACGCTGTCGCCGTCGATGTCCGTCGTAGTTGCCATGAGGGCGTAAGTAGTATCAGTGAAACATGAGTCGGGGCCGGCCAGCACGGCCGGCACATCGGGCGGGTGGTTCCTCTTGCAGGAAGACATCACCGCGAGCGCTATGGCAACACACAGCACTAAGAACGTCCGGAATCTAGTACAGGCCATCTATCCTCCTCTGTACATTACCTCTTACGTCGTCGCGACGACCATTCGGACAGCCTGCAGCTTGCGGGTTCTGGCCTCAAGCATCGGACGCTACTCTTCGTCTGTCTCTGCCGCTGCCGGGCCGTGGTAGGAGATGGCGAGGCGGTGGGACGCGCCGAGCTTGCCGTAGGGCGCATAGGCGTAGTCCACGCCGATGCCATGCCAGGAGACGCCAAGCCCGGCCCGCAGGCCCGAGAACCCGTCATAGTCTGACCCGGTGCGATAGCCGACTCTGATAGCCAGGATTGAGACGGGCCTGCACTCGACTCCGGCCGCAATGCCCACGGGCGGGGCTTGGGACACGATCCCAATCGAGGACGATTGGGTCATGTCCCCGCCTAGTCCCTCGTACGAGAAGATGAAGTCCTGCATGACTCCGATGATGCCCCGGTCGTAGCGCCAACCCAGGCGGCCCTGCAAGGGCAATGAGTAGCTTTCCTGGTACAGCGTCCCCTTGGTCCCAAGGTTCGACACCGAGACACCGACCTGCAGGCCTTCCAGCGGTGTCTCGTACATCGCGCCCGCGTCGAAGGCCACGGCCGAGGTCGAGAGGCTCTCCTGCTGGTCGTGGACAAACTCAAGCCCGAGCCCTACTGACAGGTCGGAGAAGCTCCGGGCATAGCCGAGGTTCAGGGACCAGTCTGCGGCTGAAAACACGTAGCCGGGCACGGTCTCGCCTCGGATGTTGATGCCCTGAATCTCTCCCGAGCCCCAGTAGTCGAGCGCAAGCCCGAACTTACCCAGTCCCTCAAAGCCGCACACACCGGCCACGTACTCCTGGTTCATGTCCAGGAACCCTTGGTTATGTGCGAACAGGGCGCTGAACGTGGGCACGTTCGCCAGCCCGGCCGGGTTGTAGAACAAGGCCGAGGCGTCGTCGATGTAGGCCACAGCCGCCTCGCCGGTAGCGCACACCCGCGGCCCGACCGGGATCTTGAGAAACGACGCTCCAGTGTTGGCCAACACCAGCACGGGAGCTACCAGACACAGAAGCACAGCCGTATGTTTCACGTTGTCTCCTTAGCTCCGCGTCTCAAATCACTAATGACTAATTGCCAATTCCTAATCAATTCCCAATGGGCGAATGACCAACTGGCATTCAGACCTTGGGCATTTCCTGATTGATTGGGCATTAGCAATTGAGAATTGGGAATTCCGTCATCTGATGACGGATAGTTTCCCGACCTTGCTGCTCTTGCCGTCTGCCGAGACGACAAGGTAGACATATATACCGCTGGCGACCTTGGCATCCCACTCCAGATGCCCGTCGCCGTGTTCCACCGCGCTCCAGACCGACTGACCTGAGTTGTCGTAGATAGTCACCCGCGCCCCTGCGCTCAACCCCTGGAAGTGGATGGCATCCTGCTCCGGATGCGTGTGCGGCTTGAACGGTATGGGCGCGACTCGAAGCGAGTCGAGGTTCTGACGCGGCTGCGGACCGCGCGCCTTAAGGAAGAAGCTATCCTGCACTTGGTAACCTGCCGTGTCCAGGGCGCTGACCACAACCCAGCCCGAGCGGCTGCCGAGCGACTCGCTCGTCGGTATGACTAGCGCGAGGGTACATTTCACCGCCTGCCCTATTGCCAGAGACTCAGGCAGGTTGAGAACGTAAGTGCTGTCGGCGCTAGAAGAAGAGTGAATAGTGAATTGTGAAGGGTGAATGGCTGCTCCACGAGCAGAAGAGTGAAGAGTGAAGCTAGAAGAGTGAAGTCCGGAGTTCGGGTTTCTCTCTTCTCTATTCACCACTCTATCTTCACGATAACCATATCCTGTTATCGTGAGCGGCGACCGGCTCGGGCCGTCTGACTTATCCGGGTTGTAGGCGCTACTGGTGTTGACCAGCATGAATTCAGCTTTGGCGTAGGGATGATAGACCGGTCCTGCCGGCTGGGTGTGCATGTCTATCGTGTCATGAGCTACACTCAGTGAGTCACGGTCCACATCCAGGTCGCCGAGCTTTCTCGCAAGCGCATAGAACGTCACGCCAATCAGAAACCCCGCCGTGTCCTTGCCCGAGATCGTAATGGCCCCCGCGTAGTCACCGTTGCTCTTCTCCGCCGGAACGAGCACGGCCAGGGTGCAGACCGCGGTCTGGCCTTGTGCCAGCGACGTGGGCAGATTCGGGATGAGAATGCTGTCGAGCGTCCCGCCCGGCCCGGCAAGCTTGCCGGTGAAGCGCAGGGAGTCCACCGGCGAATGGCTGGGGCCATCGGAAGTGTCCGGGTTGTAGGATGTGCTCGTATTAGCAAGGAGAAACTCGCCGAGAGCGTACTCCGTGTACTTCGGCGGGGGCCCGGCTGAGACCAATTGGGGTCGAACTCGAATAGTATCGGCTATTGCGTTAAGCGAGTCTGGGGCCACGTCGAGGTCGCCCAGCTTCCTGACGGAGACGTAGCAGCTTTCATAGACTTGCAGGCCTGCCGTGTCCTTGCCGCTAATGAAAAGCTGGCCGGTGTAGTAACCATCCCTGAGGCCCACCGGTACGTACGCAGCAAGTGTGCAAACTACAGTCCGGCCCTGCGCAAGGTACGATGGTAGACTCGGAATGACGAGGCTGTCGATGGTCCCGCCTGGCCCGGTGAGCGAACCGGTGCATCTCAGTGAAGCTACCGGAGACACGCTCGGCCCGTCGCTGGTGTCCGGGTTGTAGGCTGCGCTCGTATTGGCGAGGATGAACTCGCCGCGAGCCCACGAACCCGCGCCCTTGAGCCGGAGAGTGTCGGCCGATACGTCCAGCGAGTCAGGGTCGATATCAAGATCGCCGAGTTGATAGAACCGGTACATCTGAAACCCAAGTCCGCAGTAGTAGACATAGTCTCCGTGCCCCACGAGGGAGCACCAACCAAACCCGCCGCCGTAGTACCCGGCGAGGGTCGGATGGGTCGGCGCTGAAATGGATATGGCCCACAGCCCAGAGGACATGCCGCCGGCAGCAAAGGCATAGCCGCGTCTCAGCACCATCCCCCAGCCGTTGAAGGGTGTCGAATCGAGGGACCCAATCTCGACCGGATTCGACGGGTCGGCAACGGATACTACCTTGAAGCTTCCTTGGCACCCGACATACGCAAGGCTACCGCTCAGCGCAACGCCGTAGACAGGGCCGGGCGTGTATTTCCCCACTTCAACCGGATGCGCCCGGTCCGCGATCGAGATGATGTGCAAGCCGCTCGCGCGCGACGCGACGTAGGCGTGCTCTTGACCAACTTCTACCTGCTCCCACATCTGTAGACCCGATGTGTCGTTGATGCGCCCGACCTCGGTCGGGTGTGTCGGGTCCGCCACTGAGACGATACTTAGCCCCATGGAATCAATGACGTAGGCGCATTCCGCGCCGACAGCCAAATCCCAGGCCTCGTGCTTCCAACAGCCGACCTGAACTGGGTTCGCCGGGTTGGAAACGGAAAAGATCCGCATCCCTGCCGTGTCATCCGCGTAGTAGACGTACTCCCCGCTTACCGCAAGATTGCGCGATACGGCCATCGTGGAACACCGCCAGACCTCCTCCGGGTGAGAAAGGTCAGCCAGAGAGAGAACGTGCAGTCCATCATACCCGTCGTCCGAAAGTCCCACAACGAAGGCATACTCCCCCTTGACTGCCACGCCAACCAGTTGTGAACCGCCCCAATGGCCGACCTGCCGAAAGTAGAGCGAATCTGCCTGCGCGATACCGACCAGCAGCAGGACCAGACAGAATGCCACAATTGGTGTTCTCACGGATACCTCCCATCGAAGAACGCAAGCCCAAGCTCTAACGCTGGCAGGCGGAACGCGAAGATGGTCATCGCTTTCCTCGGGTACATGATAGAACTGACTCCCCGGATGTCAACCTGCCGACCAGCGCCCCGCGTCATCCGTCCTCAGCTAGCGTATCACCGACAGCTTGCCGACCTTGCTGCTCTTGCCGTCAGCCGAGACGACCAGATACACATAGATGCCGCTGGCCACCTTCGCGTCCCATTTGAGCTGGCCGTCACTTGACGCAGTCGCGCTCCAGACCGATTGTCCTGAGGCATCGTAGACAATGACGCGTGCACCCGCGGGGAGACCCCAGAAGTGAATGGCGTCGTGCGCCGGGTTCTGATGCGGCTTGAACGGTATCGGCGCTACCCGGAATGAGTCGAGATTCTTCCACGGTTCCGGGCCAGTCACCTTGAGGAAGAAGCTATCCTGAACCTGATAGCCTATCGTGTCCATGGCGCTGACCACAACCCAGCCCGAGTGGCTACTGAGCGACTCGCTCGTTGGTATGGCTAGCGCGAGCGTACACGCAACCGCCTGTCCAACTGCAAGGGACTCTGGTAGATTGGTAACATAGATACTGTCTGCGTCATCCGCGGTTGTCTTCTGAGAGATTCCTCCACTCCGTTTCACTCCGGTCGGAATGACATCCTTCTTGGCGGTTCCCATCCTTGCCTCAACCTTGGCCTCAACCTTAACCTCTCTGAGGGGCGACCGACTCGGGCCATCCGATTTGTTCGGGTTGTAGGCGCTGTCCGTGTTGACCAGCATGAACTCGGCCTTGATGGTTGACGAGTAGTTTGGCCCTGCCGGGTTAGTGTGCAGGTTCATGGTGTCATGCACCACGCCGAGCGAGTCGGGGTCTACATCCAAGTCCCCAAGCGGCCCCAGCGGGTTATTCACCTGCAGGAGTGCGTAGAAGGTGACATCGACCGGCACGTTGTTGACGTCCCTGCCGGTAATCGTGATTGACCCGGCATAGTCGCCGTTCTGCAGTCCCGACGGCACGTGGACCGAGAGCGTGCAGACAGCAGTCTGACCTTGATACAGCGATTCAGGCAGATTCGGAACGAGGATGCTGTCCAGCGTCCCGCCCGGACCCGCAAGCGAACCGGTGACGTGAAGTGAGCCTACCGAGGACAAGCTCGGTCCGTCCTTTGGGTCCGAGTTGTAGCACGCGGTGGTATTCACCAGGACAAGCGCGCCGCTACGGTTCGCACCGGAGCTTCCCAGTCGGAGCGTGTCGGCAGACACCTCAAGCGAGTCGGGGTCAACATCTAGGTCGCCGAGCTGCTCCGCGGGATCGCCGTAGAAGCGGAGTACTCTCATCGAACGGTTGTCGACGACGTAGACGTAGCCCCCGTCAAGGGCCACATCGTTCGATAAAGACCACGCATTGCCGATGAGTGCATAGAACCCGGCCTCCACCGGATGCGCCGGGGCGGCAATCGACATCACCCACAAGTTGCCGGATGCCACGACATAAGCATTGTCCCTGGTCATCGCTACGCTCGTTGCTGAACCCAGCGTATCACTGAAGCCGACCTCGACCGGGTGAGTTGGGTCATTGATCGAAATCACCCGTAGTCCGGAATCTCCGGCAACGCAAGCAAAGTCTCCCCTCACAGCCACGCCATAGACTTTTCCCGGCATGCTGTCGTCGTAACCCACCTCAACCGGGTGCGCAGGGTCCGCCACCGAGACAATCCTCAGCCCGCCTCGTCCGCTGGCAAGAAAAGCCAGGTCACCAGACACGGCTAAGCCGTAGGCCTCTCCCGGCGTACTGTAGTGCCAGTGCCCGACCTCAACCGGATTCGTCGGATCCATTACCGAGACAATCCGCAATCCGGCCGTGTCGTCTGCCACGTACGCATAGTCACCGCCGAGGGCGACGGCGTTTGCGTAGTACGTGTTGACGGACGCGACCTCTCTGGGATGCGACGAGTCAGCAATCGAGACTACCCGCAGCCCGGAGTCGCGATCTGCGACGTAGGCATACTTGCCACCTCCGCACAAAGCCACGCCCAACGGCCAGACCGGCATCGTACACTTTCCCGCCTCAAAAGGATAGGCCGGAGTGCTCGTCGACATGACGCTCAACCCAAAAGAGTCGCCGACGAGGTAGGCATGGCCTCGAAAAGCAGCTACACCCGAAGGGCTACTGTATGTGTTAAGCAACCCGACCACCGCGGGGTGCGCCGGGTCAATGACCGACACAACGTAGAGCTCGCGGCCCTCATCCGGGACATAAGCGTACCCGTCAAGCACGGCTACCTGCCGCCAAGTACTCACTGCGCAGTGTCCGTCCTCAGCCGGATGCGCAGGGTCAGACACCGAGATGACCGTCAATCCGCTATCCGCTACGCAGGCGTAGCTTCCATACAAGGCCACACTGACTGGAGCGCCGCGCGTGCGGCACTGACCGACCACGACTGGATTAGACGAGTCGGCAACGGAGATGACCTCCAGTCTATTGGAGTCGCCGTCCCCAACATAGGCAAAGCCTCCGGCGACCGCCAGTGCGCCAGCGTTGCCAAGAGTATCGCAAGAGCCGACATCAACCGGGTTTGCCGGGTCCGCGACCGATATCACCCTCAGTCCGGTCCTGCCGGTCGTTTGATAGGCAAGGTCTCCAACGACGACTAGACAACCTAGACCACTGACGTAGCTCGGTAGCGAGTCCAACCCGACCACAACCGGGTGTGCAGGGTCCGTAATCGAAATGACTCGCAGCACGCCACCGACGTCTACGATGTATGCGTATCCACCGCTGGCAGCTACCATAATCGTACGGACCGAGTCGGTGTAGTGGCCGAGCTCCACCGGGTGTGCCGGGTCGGCGACTGAGAATATGCGTAATCCTGCGCCGTAATCCGCGACAAACAGAAGGTTGTTCTGATAACTAAGGCCCTGAACCTCGTCATTCACCCACGCTCGTGATAGCTCCACCGGGGAGCCAGGATTGCTCACGTCCACCACTCTTACAGAGCGGTTAGTCCCGAGAAACGCCAGGTTTCTGGCCGAGTCGAGCGCCACGTGGTCTGCGGACGTCATGCCGCACTCGTAGCCGCCGACGAACCGCACGTTGAGCGAGTCGGCCTGCGCGACGCCGACCAGCAGCAAGCCCAGACAGAATGCTAACACTGGTGTTCTCATGGACACCTCCAATGGAAGAACGCAAGCCCAACATCAAACGCTGGCAGGCGGAACGCGAAGATGGTCATCGCTTTCCTCGGGTACATGATAGAACTGACTCCCAGGATGTCAACCTGCCGACCAGCGCCCCGCGTCATCTGTCCTCAGCTAGCGTATCACCGATAGCTTGCCGACCTTGTTGCTCTTGCCGTCCGCCGAGACGACCAGGTACACATAGATGCCGCTGGCCACTTTGGCGTCCCACTTGAGCTGGCCGTCACTTGACGCAGTCGCGCTCCAGACCGACTGTCCTGAAGCATCGTAGACGATAGCACGGGCACCGGCGGGTAGACCCCAGAAGTGAATGGCGTCGTGCGCCGGGTTCTGATGCGGCTTGAACGGAATCGGCGCTACCCGGAACGAATCGAGGTTCTTCCACGGCTGCGGGCCAGTCACCTTGAGGAAGAAGCTATCCTGCACCTGATAGCCTATCGTGTCCATGGCGCTGACTACAACCCAGCCCGAGTGGCTGCCGAGCGACTCGCTCGTCGGAATGACTAGCGCGAGCGTACATTGAACCGCCTGTCCAACCGCCAGCGAATCGGGTAGGTTGAGCACGTACACGCTGTCCATTACGGACGAAGAGTGAAGAGTGAAGTCAGAAGAGTGAAACGCGGACCGGGACTTTGTGGTCTTGTTCTGCGCCTCAACCTTAGCCTCGACCTTAACCTGTCTGAGCTTCGACCGGCTCGGGCCATCCGATTTGTTCGGGTTGTAGGCACTGTCCGTGTTGACCAGCATGAACTCAGCCTTGATGGTTGATGAGTAGTTTGGCCCCGCGGGCTGAGCATGCAGATTCATGGTATCATGCTTCACGCTCAGCGAGTCGGGGTCCACGTCCAAATCTCCGAGTGGTCCTCCTGCGTTATGCTTCTGCAGGAACGCGTAGGCCGTCGCCGCAATCTCGTAGTGGAGAGAATCGATACCGGTGATGGTAATCGGGCCTGAGTAGTCGCCGTTGGGCAGGTTGTCCGGCACGTAGACAGCCAAGGTACAGACAACGGCCTGCCCCTGCGCCAGCGACTCCGGCAGGTTGAAGATGCGGATGCTGTCGAGAGTCTCGCCGGACCCGGTGAGCGAACCGGTGAAGCGCAGAGAATCCACTGGGGATTGGCTTGGGCCGTCGGACGTGTCCGGGTTGTACGACGCGCTCGTGTTGACCAGGATGAACCGCCCGAGTTCATACCCGGTCAGGTTCCGGCCGGCCGTCTGGTTGAGTCCGGGTTGCAGGACTTGCACCGGGCTGCGTGCCGGACTGAGACCGACATGTGATGGAGCGGACCCGCGCGCCACTGCCGCGGCTGCCGCGTTGGTCCGGACCTGGGACACGATCCGAATTGAAGACAATTCGGTCATGTCCCGCGTCAGTCCTGACTGCGAGCGGACCCGAATCGTGTCGCCGACCACGTCCAGCGAGTCGGGGTCGATGTCGATGTCACCAAGCTGCTTGACGAGCGCGCAGAACCTCGCCTCAACGACCATGCCCGCCGTGTCCCGACCAGCCACTCTGACCCAGCCCGAATAGGTGCCGTTCCGCATCGCCGGCGGGATGTAGACCGACAGCGAGCAGACAATGCCTTGGCCCACGACCAGCGAGTCGGACAGATGCGGGATGATGATGCTATCGAGCGTCCCACGCGGGCCTCTGAGCGAGCAGGAGTAGTTGAAGGAATCTATCGGCGACTGGCTGGGGCCGTCGGAAGGGTCCGGGTTGAACGACGCGCTGGTGTTGACCAGCACAAACTCGCCGACCGCATACGAACCCGCGCCTCTGAGTCGGATGGTGTCGGCCACTACTCTGAGCGAGTCAGGGTCAACGTCAAGGTCGCCCAGCGGCGGGCCCTGGTAGTCTCGCAGCACTGAAACGCTGGAGCCCATTTTGTTGGCAACATAGACTCGGTTCTGGGCCATGTTCCACTCAATAGCATTGGGGTCAGCGTCGACAGCGATTGAGCGGCGCACCTTGTTGTCCCAGCCGTTGATTACTGTAACGCTGTCGATGACACCGGTCTCGTCTTGCCCGCCGTCATTCACGCGGTAGACCCGGTCGTTCGTTACGTCGTAGTATAGAAGCGATGAGCCGTATCCGGCGGCGACGGTCGCGATGACCGAGTCCGTCCTGCCGTCAATCACGGTCACGAAGCCTCTATGGCTGCTGTCAGTGTACGCGCAGTAGACTCGGTCGTTCTGGATGTTGCAGCAGAGCTGCCCCCCGACCTTGATGACGTTTGTCACCGAGTCCGTCGCGCAGTCGATTACGTATGTGTTATTGGGGGTTGAGCAGTAGACCTTGTTGGGCGGATAGTTGCTGCAGAGGGCAATCGCGTTGGCCCCTACGGGTACGTTTGCGATTATTGTGTCCGTTGCGCCATCGGCCACACCTACGGCGTTGTTCGAGCCTATGCAGTAGAGCCGGTCGTTCGCGGAGTTGTAGTAGAGCGGTCCATTGCTCGGGAACGCGATTCCCTTGACGAGAGCGTCCGTTGCTCCGTCCATCACCACCAACTGCGACCCGATGGCAATGTAGACCTTGTTGTCTCTCGTGTTGTAGCAGAGGCCCTTGTAGGCGCACTTCTCGTGGACGCTGTCGATGACCTGATTGGTAGCGCCGTCAAGCACCATGAGTTGAGGGGTGAGCCTGCACCCGCAGTAGACCTTGTTGTTACGCCAGTTGTAGCACAAGGCCCACGAACTGGCCCCGGTCTTGACGCCGGTGATGACGGAGTTGGTCGCACCGTCCATTACCGTCACGGCCCCGTGGCCGTAGTCCGCGCAATAGACCTTGTCGTCCTGTGCATTGTAGCAGAGCGACATGGTCTGGTCTCCCATATAGATAGTCGTCACCGGTGGCCTGTCCGTCTTGCAGTCAATCACATCCACGCTGCCGTAACCCCCGACTGTGGCATTGCCGTAGTCGTTCGCGAAGTAGACCTCGTCGTTCCGCGGGTTGAAGCTGAGAGCACGCGGTCTCGCATTCGGGTCTTCGTACAGAGAAATCTTGGCGACGACGGAGTTGGTTGAGCCGTCAATCGCGGCCAGCAGATTCGCACTCGCGCAATAGACCCTGTTGTCCAGCGGGTCGTAGCACAGGGCAGCCAACCACGTCGTCGCCACCGTGTCGGTGGCAATGACGGAGTCAGTCGCCCCGTTTAGCACCGTCACAGTGCCGTCGTTTTCACTCCCGGAATAGACCTTGTCGTCTTGAGGGTTGTAGCACAAGGCCCACGGGTATTTTCCGACCGCTATCGTGGCGATAACCGAGTCGCCCGCCCCGTCGATCACGGTCACGTTGTTGCCGTGGTAGTTCGCGCAAAAGACCTTGTTGTCGTGCGCATCGTATTGGAGCACGTTGGGCGCGCTCCCCGTTGTCACAGTTGCGACCACGCCGTTGGTCGCGCAGTCAATCACGGTTACAGTGCCCGCGCTGTCGTTGGCGCAGTAGACCTTGTCGCTTTGAGGGTTGTAACACAAGGCCTGTGGGCATTTTCCGACCGCTATCGTGGCGATAAGCGAGTTGTCCGCACCGTCAATCACGCTTACCGTACCGCTGGCGTTGTCCGCGCTGTAGACTCGGTTGTGCAGCGGGCTGTAGCATAGGGCCACGGGGCCTTGACCGACGGTGACAGTGGCGGCGACTGAGTTCGTCGCACAATCAATCACGCCTACGTCGTCGGACGCACCGTCGGCGCTGTACGCCTTGTTGTCGTGGGAATTGTAGCAGATGGCGGAGTTCCACGTGCCGAAAGGAATCCGCGCTATCTTCTGGTCTGTTGCGCCGTCTATGGCAATTACACCCTTTGCGCCGCCGACGTACGTCCTGTTGTCCACTGAGTCGTAGGCGAAGCACCACACGGACAGCATCCCGCCGCACGAGTCGGGAACGGTCAGAGTGGTCTCCAGCCACTGCGACCGACCGATGCTCACGCTGAGCGCAAGCGCGCACAGCAGTGGCTTCAGGTTCTTGAGCCTGTAGGAGGAGAAGGAGTAACGGCAATCGCTGCCACGAGCATAGTCTGACATACGCGCCCCCAGCAAGGTTCTGACTTTGCTGCCACTCAGCGCCGCTGTTTGGTTGGCGGCCCGCGCCGCTCCCTGTCAGCGTTTTCGCGTAGATTGTAGGTCTAGTTGTGCCTATGTCAACGAGCAGCGAACCCGAGCCGCGACGAGACGCACCAAGTCGCGGCTTGTCATAACCTGCTCACGAACCTGAGCTTAGCTCTCTCTCTCTCTCTCTCTGCGCGAGAATGCCTTGACGCTTCCATCCGTCCGAAGGCCTCCGGAATCACGCCTTCCCCTGCCTCGCACGCCGCGTTTGAAACCGGGGTGGCCCTGTGTCAGGGACGGACGGTGAACTTGCGCACCATGTGGTGCGGGTGGTAGCTTTCCTTGGCCTTTCTGAGGCCTTCGATGCCAAGGTCCTGTTCCCGGTTGACGTAGGTGAAACCGGACAACTCATTCTGCGCGAACCAGTGGTTGATGAGCTGGTACATGCCACGCAGCTCGGGATTGGCCTTCTCGAAGTGTACGACCGCCGTGGTCGGATTCAGTCGCTCCGCGATGGAGAATGCCTGAATCGCGCCGTCGACCCGGACCGCCCCGCCGATCAGTGGGAACTGAGCCCAGTTCCCGAAGCATGCAGCAATCGCCCTTTGTTCTGCCTCCAGTCCGGGGTCCAGTTCGCAGTGGCGGAGATTGCACCAACTGGTCTCCATGGCCAGGCAGTCCGACACGTTCTCGGCAGTGATCCGGCGGTATTCGCATCCGTAGCTCGCCAGCGCTTGTTTGACGAAGTTCCTCTTTCCATCGTAGCGCCGCCCCTCGAGCCGGGCCAGGTCGGACACAAGGTAAACGTAGTCCCAGTTTGCCCGGTCCTCTTCCAGCCTGAACCCCGAGCGTGCCAGTTCCTCGGCCATGGCCTCCGGCACACGCTCCATCACCGGCTCGAACCCGGCAGCCTGAGCGTGCTCAAACATTGCTTGAGCCACGCTCTTGACGTCGCAGGCGCAGACCGGTGGCAGAAAGAAGCGCCGCCCTTGCTCCTCGCAGAGGAGCACCAGCCCTTCGACCCCGGCAGATTCGCCCACTTGACCCCTCAAATCCTCAACCCCTATCCTGTCCTGTCCGTTGGCCTGTGCCCGATTCCATTCCCCCGGTTCTGCATTCTGGTCTCTGGATTCTGAGTTCCGGTTTATCCAAATCCTCCTCTTCGCCTGCCAGCAGAACAGATTGGTGAACGTCAGCTCGGAGATCTCGGGCGGATTGGTGCCAAGGGCCATGTCCAGGAACGGCTTGTCGGCGAGAGTAAGAAGTCTGAAATCCATCTGCTCCTACCTCAGGCGGCCGTCGTCTTCACCCTCACCCTCTCCCTCCCCCTTGTAGGGGGAGGGAACAAGAGGGAGGGGGTCGAACCGAGCAGTCCGAAGTCCATCAGTGTCAGTTCAATCTCGGGTCATCACTGTAGACGCTGTACCGGAACTCGGCAGTGTAGGGATGGAGCCAGCCGCAGTCTTGCAGGACCCAGAACAATCCCTCCTCCATGGCCAACGGCGGTCGGCTGACCAGCGTGACGTAGGCGCTCTCCGCGTATCTGACATCCATGGCGTCGCGCACATCGATCCGCCACCGTTGCCCGCAGCGCTCGGCCTTCGCGGTCAGCCAGGTCTGGTTGAGGGCCAGCGCGTACCGAGCCTCGGGCCGAGTAAAAGTGTAGTCGGAGTGGGTCCATTGGACCATGGTCGGTCCGTACTTACGAGATGAGGTGGTGTCGTCCGACCGAAGGCTGGCCAGGAAATCTCTGAGCCGCGACTTCACTCTGCGCGAGCCCAGGCCGAAGTCGGAGTAGAACACCCGCCGAGCCGTTGGCCCGGGGTCAAATACCATCAGCAACGTTTCTTTCGACGCCTCCGGATAGAACGGGTATCCGACCACGCCCATCACGATGTTGAGACCGTAGATGCCGAGCCGGTCCTGAAGGGTGAACGCCCTGATGTCGCGTCTCGGCTTCAGGCTGAGTTCGGCGACCTTCTGGTTTACCTCATGCATCATCAGCGGCGCAAGCGCCAGTGCGGCCGGGATCAGGACGAACGAAGCGCCGAGTTTGAGCACCCGCACCGCCTTGATGCGGTTGAACAGCGGGAACAAGACCCAGGCAGCGGTGAATGCGACCACTGCCAGAGTCGGCGCGCTGAACAGGAGCCCCCAGCCGGCCAGCAAAAGGAACGGCAACGCAAGCACGAAGAGCACGACGCCGGCAATGGTGCCTGCAAAACGCCTGACCGGGCCTCGTCTCGAACTGGCGCGGCCTTTCTTGCTCTCCTGCGGCTCTTTGCGACTCATCTACTGCGGGATTGTAACTGAGGAATCACGGATACGGCAGCCGCCGTATCAAACCCTTGGCCTGGTTCAACTGCTCCTGGGCTCCCTGGCCGCTCAAGGCCTGTTCGGCAGCGCTCTGTACGTCAGGATTGGTGTCCTGTACCATCGAGGCGATTGCTTCCATGCCGCGCGCGTCTCCAATCTGGCGCAGGGCGAAGATCGCATCCATCCGGACATCCGGGTCCCGGTCGCGCAGAAGCGACATGAGCGGGTCAACCGCGCTTCTTGTCCCAATCTTGCCGAGCGCCCGTGCCGCGCCCGACCTCACGACCGGCCGGGCCGAGCTCAGCAGGCCGACAAGCGGTTCGACTGAGAAGCTGCCGAGTCGGATGAGCGCCCGGGCCCCGGCATCCTGGACGTCTTCTATCTGCTCGTGATCGTAGAACTCAGCCAGCGGCTGACAGGCACGGCGGTCGCCGATAGCACCCAGACTGGTCGCGGCTTGCTTGCGTATGTCCGGCAGGGTGTCCTTCAGCAGTTCAACTATGGGCGGAACGGAAACCGTGTCCTTGGCCTCGGCCAGTGCCTGCATTGCGGCGATTCGCCTGGCCGGGTCCGGATCGCTCAGCGCCTGCCTCAACCGGGGCAGCTTCGCACCGCAGGCAAACAGGAGCAGGGCCGGAACGACCACCAAGACACCAAAACACCAGGATAAGGCCGTCCGAAGCACTCGACCGCCGGAACGCTTTGCCACTGGAACACTACTCATTCTGGCGGTAATGATAGCAGTGACGCAGTAGCGGTCAAACCGTGGTGCTTATGGCTTCGTGATTCGTCCTTTGACTTGGCTTTCGCCCGCTCTAGACTGTCGCCACTTGTTCAACGTCATCGTCACCGGCATCGCGAGTCTGCTCACCGACATCTCGACCGAGATGGTCTATCCGCTCATCCCGCTTTACCTCATGGCGCTCGGCGCTCCGCCGGCGATTCTCGGCGTCATCGAGGGCTTTGCCGAAAGCACGGCCTCGATTCTCAAAGTCTTCTCCGGCTGGTTCTCGGACAAGCTGCGCCGCCGCAAACCGGTTGCCATCGTTGGATATGCCGGTTCGACCATCGGCAAGGCCTTGCTCTACATCTCGCAGGGCTGGGGACTGGTCTTCGCCGGCCGCATGGTAGACCGGCTCGGCAAAGGTGTCCGGACCGCCCCGCGTGACGCCCTGATTGCCGATTCCGTACCCGAGGGCAAACGCGGCAAGGCATTCGGGCTGCACCGCGCCATGGACAGTCTCGGCGCTGCCGCCGGCGTCGCCCTCGCCATCTGGCTGGTGAACGCAGTGGGCCACAACCTGCTCCCCCACGACTATCAACGCATCTTCCTGATATCACTCATTCCGGCCGTGCTCGGAGTCGCCGCGCTCCTGTTCATCCGCGAACATCGGAAGGAAACCGCGGCACGGAAGCTGCCCCGCATCTCATGGAAGGGCCTGCCAACCAAGCTGAAGTGGTTTCTGTTCGTGGTCACGCTCTTCGCGCTGGGCAACTCCTCCAACCAGTTCCTCATCCTCCGGGCAAAGAACCTTGGCCTTTCGGTGCTGGCAGCTCTTGCCGCCTACCTTTTATACAACGTGGTCTACAGCATCCTCTCCTACCCGTTCGGCCACCTGTCCGACCGCATCGGCCGCAAGCGTCTGCTCGTTGCGGGCTACACCTTCTATGGGCTGGTCTACGTCGGCTTCGCCCTCGCTCGCAAGCCTGGCCTGGTCTGGCTGCTGTTCGGTCTCTACGGCGTATTCAGCGCCCTGAACGAAGGCTTGGAAAAGGCCCTCGTCGCCGACGTCGCGCCCCCAGAGCAGCGCGGCACCTTTGTCGGCCTTCACTCGACCCTGACCGGAGTCGGGCTCCTGCCCGCGTCGCTGCTTGCCGGCGGGCTCTGGAGCCTGTTCGGCCCGTCTGCCCCGTTCTGGTTCGGCGGAGTGCTCGGGCTTCTGGCCGCCGTCGGACTCGCCATAGTACTCTAGCATCAACTTGACAATCGGATGGCCCTGCCGATAATTACCGCCACATTCCATGGCCGCCGGCAAATAGACTCCCAACAACGACATGCGCAGGCTACTACTTAAGTATTGTCGCCAATTTGACTTAGCAATCGTCTACTCTCCTCTGGCGCCCCACCTCATGGCGGAAGCCGGCAGGCAGACCAGGCTGTAGATCCCGGCAACAGGAACATGAACCTATCCAGCCTGCTCAGCCCTTCTTTGCTCAGCGCCGACATCCGGTCGCAGACTGCACGAGAAGCAATTGCCGAAATCGTCGCCATCGCCTGCGCCCGCAGGAAGGTCGGAAACGATCAGGTAATCCTCGACGCACTGCTCAAGCGCGAGGCCCAATCATCCACGGCATTAGGCGGCGGCATCGCTTTTCCCCACGCGCGAGTTGAGAACCTGGATGAGCCGCTGGTCTTCCTCGGCGTTTCCCGCGATGGCATCGACTTCGGGGCCAGGGACGGCGGCAAGGTCCATGTGGTTTTCCTCTTTGTCACGCCGCTGGCCGAATCCGAACTCCACCTGAAGCTGCTCTCACGGGCCGCCGGCTTGTTCCAGCACCCGGAGTTCATGGCCAGGCTGACCGCGGCCGGCACCCCGGATGAGATGTTCCGAGTCCTCAAGATCGAAGAGGAAGGCAAGGCCCGCAGCTTCCGCCTGCTGACCAAGGACGAGGTCTACGCGGAAATCGGGACTACGGACTCGGGCCTGGCCGAAGCCGAAGTCCAGACCCGCCTCCACCACTACGGCCCCAACCGCCTGAAGAAGATCCGGCGGACCCCGCTGATAACCCGCTTCCTGCGGAACTTCACCAACCTGCTCGCCATCCTGATGTGGGTCGGCAGCCTGCTGGCGTTTCTTGTCCAGATGCCCCAGGTCGGCTGGGCGATCATCGCGGTCATCATCATCAATGCCCTGTTCAGCTTCTGGCAGGAATTCAAGGCCGAGAAGGCCATCGACGCGCTGCGCAACCTCATCCCGTCGTACGCGCGGGTCATCCGTGACGGCCAGGAGAAACGGGTCTCCTCGTTCGACGTCGTGCCCGGCGACATCGCGGTGCTCGACGAGGGCGACAACATCCCGGCCGATGGCCGTTTGCTCGAGGCGCACGAACTGCGGGTGGATAACAGCGTCTTCTCCGGAGAATCACGTCCGGCGTACAAAATGTCGGAGCCGCTGCAGAACGGCGCCGGTTTCCTCTGGACCGAGATGCCCAACCTCGTGTTTGCCGGCACCAGCGTTGTGTCCGGGTCCGGTCGGTTTGTGGTATTTGCCACGGGCATGAATACCGAGATCGGCGAGATTGCCAGCCTCACCCAGACCGTCAAAGAAGAACTGAGCCCGCTGCAGCGGGAGATAAACCGCCTGACCCGGGTCATCTCGATCCTGGCCGTGAGCATGGGTATGGTCTTCTTCCTGTTCGGCAAAGCCTTCACCGGCATGACATTCGCCGGCGCCGCCATCTTCGCCATCGGCATCATCCTCGGCAACGTGCCCGAGGGACTGCTGCCCACCGTCAGTCTGGCTCTCGCCATGGGCGTCCAGCGCATGGCCAAGCGTCACGCGCTCATCAAGAAGCTCTCATCGGTTGAGACCCTCGGCTGCACCTCGGTCATCTGCACGGACAAGACTGGCACCCTGACGACCAACCAGATAAGCGTCAGCCGCATCTGGCTCAATGGCAAGGTCATCGAAGTATGCGGCACCTCCTGCGAACCGGGCGCTGACTTTCGACACGAAGAGGAGTCGACCGACGCCGGCGCGTTTACTGCGGACGGCATGGACCTCATCCTCCGCACCGGCGTCCTCTGCAGCACGGCCAAGTTTGTCCCGCCGAGCGAGAAACAGAAGTACTGGAGCACCATCGGCGACCCGACCGAGGGCGCGCTCCTCGCCCTGGCCAACAAAGGCGGCATGGAAATCGACGCCGAACGGACTGCGAACCCCTACGTCAAACGCTTCTCCTTCGACTCGGTCCGCAAGCGCATGAGCTCGGTCCACCGGCTGGCCGACGGCTCGCTGCGGGCGTTCGTCAAAGGCGCCCCGCACGAACTGCTCGAACTCTGTACCCGAGTCATGCAGGGACGCACGTCGGCTGAGCTGACTCCCGGCCTGCGCAAGGAAATCGGTAAGCAGGCTGACGCGTTCGCGAGCGACGGGTTACGCGTCCTGGGCCTGGCCTGGCGCGACACGTCTGCGGCCGAGCTCGAAACTGCTTCGGGCGAGACGATGGAGCAGGGCCTTACCTTCATCGGTCTGACTGCCATGTCCGACCCGCCGCGGGCCGAGGTGCCGGGCGCGATCCAGTGCTGCCGCCGGGCCGGCATCCGCGTCGTGATGGTCACCGGCGACCACCCGGTCACCGCGCTCTCTATCGCCCGCCAGGTCGGCATCGTCACCACCAACCAGGCGACGGTCATCACCGGAACCGAACTGGCCGACCTGTCCGACGAAGCCCTGAAGAAACGGCTGCAGGACAAGGAAGTCGTGTTCGCCCGCGTCAACCCCGAGCACAAGCTCCGGGTCGTGAGCGCGTTCAAAGAACTCGGCCACATCGTCGCGGTGACCGGCGACGGTGTCAACGACGCACCGGCGCTCAAACGCGCCGACATCGGCGTGGCCATGGGAGTGCGCGGCACCGACGTGGCGCGCGAGGCGGCCGAGATGATTCTCACCGACGACAACTTCGCCAGCATCGTCGCCGCGGTCGAAGAAGGCCGGGCCGTGTTCGAAAACATCAAGAAGTTCATCACCTACATCTTCGCCCACCTCGTGCCCGAGGCGGTGCCCTTCATCTTCTACGTCCTGATGAAACTGCCCGCGCCGATTACCGCGATGCAGATCCTCGCCATCGACCTCGGCACTGAGACCCTGCCCGCCCTCGCGCTCGGCATCGAGAAACCCGAAGCCGGTATCATGGACCGCCCGCCGCGGCCGCGCAAGAAGGGCATCATCGACGGCACCGTCCTCTTCCGCGGCTACGTATTCCTCGGCCTGCTTAACACCGTCGCGGTCATGGCCGCCTACTTCATCACGCTCATTGCCGGCGGCTGGAGCTTCTCACTCCGGGGCGCGGCCCGCATCCTCGAACCGCACGAAACGATCTTTGCCAACCCGCTCCACCTCCAGGCCACGACCATGGTCTTCGCCGGCATCGTCGTCATGCAGCTCGCCAACGTCTTCGCCTGCCGCAGCGAACGCTACTCCTCCTTCAAACTCGGCTTCCTCAGCAACAAACTGATACTCCTGGGAATCGCCTTCGAGCTCCTCTTCACGGCGGTCCTCATCTACGTCCCCTTCTTCCAGCGCATCTTCAACACGACGGCCCTTGGCATCCACCAATGGGGCATGCTCTTCGGCTTCATGCTGGCCATCTTCCTGCTCGAAGAACTCCGCAAGCGCATCTTCGTGAAGCCGGACCGCCCGGCGCCGGCCCGGCTGCGGCCGGACCAAACGGTTTCTGTGGAACCTCTGGCGACCGTCACCAGTCCCCGAGCCGCTTCGATAGCACTGTCCCGCTAGACGAAACCAGCGACAATGTCACACGCGCTCTATGTCGGCGTCTGGCTTTCAGTCCTGGTTGGCCTGGCCGTCCCGCTTGGCCGGTACATGGCTCGAGTATTCGCGGGCGAGCGAGTCTTCCTGACCCGGGTCCTAAGGCCGCTTGAACGACTGGTGTATCGTGTCTGCGGCGTGGACGAGGCCCGCGAGATGACTGCCCGCGAGTACGGTACTTCCGTTGTCGTATTCACGCTAGCCGGCCTCATCGTGCTGTTCCTTCTGCAGGCGCTGCAGCGAATCCTGCCACTGAATCCCCAGGGCCTTGCCGCAGTCCATTGGCACACGGCCATCAACACCGCTATTTCCTTTGTCACCAATACCAACTGGCAGTCCTATGGCGGCGAGTACACGATGAGCTACCTGACCCAGATGTTAGGGCTCGGGGTCCAGAACTTCGTTTCCGCCGGTGTCGGCATTGCCGCCTTCCTTGCCATGTTGCGTGGTTTCACCCGGAAGGAAACGGGGACCATCGGCAACTTCTGGGTGGATACGACCCGCAGCATTGTCTACGTCCTGCTGCCGCTCTCATTCGTCTTCGCGCTGTTTCTCGCCTCCCAGGGCGTAGTCCAGACTCTCCGGCCATCCGCGACCGTCCGGACTCTCGACGGTGCAGGCCAGACCATCGCGGTCGGGCCGGCCGCCTCGCAGATTGCCATCAAGCAGCTCGGCTCGAACGGCGGCGGGTTCTTCAACGCCAACTCCGCGCACCCGTTTGAGAACCCGAACTGGCTCTCGAACTTCCTCGAACTGCTGGCAATCCTGCTGATACCGGTGGCTCTCGTCTTCACGCTCGGACAGATGCTCGGGAACCCGAAACAGGGACGCGCACTCTTCTATGCGATGACGGTCCTTTTCCTGCTCGGGCTCGGCATCGCGCTCGCCTCCGAACTCGCGGGCAACCCGGCCCTGCGGCACCTCGGGGTCGAGAACGGTCCCAACCTCGCGGGCAAGGAAACCCGGTTCGGTGTAGTCAATTCCGTACTCTGGGGCCAGTCTACTACCTGCACTTCAAACGGCTCGGTCAACAGCATGCACGACGCCGCTTCGCCGCTGACCGGCCTCGTTTACATGTTCAACATGGGCATCGGCGAGGCCATTTTCGGCGGAGTCGGAGTCGGCCTGATGACCATGCTCTTCTATGTCATCCTCACCATGTTCATCGCCGGCCTGATGATCGGCCGGACTCCTGAGTTCCTCGGCAAGAAGCTCGGCCCGTTCGAGATGGTGATGGCCGTCATCGGCGTGCTCCTGCCGCCGGCGGTCATGCTCCTCGGCGCAGCACTGGCCGTCCTCCTGCCTTCGGCACGGGCCAGTCTTGCCAATCCATCGGCCCACGGCCTTTCTGAGATAATCTATGCGTATCTATCCGCTGCCGGGAACAACGGGTCCGCGTTTGCCGGCTTGAACGCCGACACGCCGTTCTACAACCTGACACTCGGGCTGGCGATGCTGGCCGGTAGGTTTGCGACAATCCTGCCCGGCCTGGCCATTGCCGGGGCTCTTGCCCGCAAGAAGCGCGTGCCATCAAGCATCGCCACGTTCCCAACGACCGGCGTTCTCTTCGTCGTCATGCTGGTCGCCGTCATTATCATCGTCGGTGCACTGACGTACTTCCCGGTGTTCACGCTCGGGCCAATCCTCGAACACGTAACGTTGACCGGAGGCGGCGCGTTCTAGCCGAGTAACATGGACCACCGTCCCGCGACGCTCATCGCGCCCCGGCTCCTGCTGCGCGCCCTGACCCAGTCCCTGCATAAGCTGAACCCGATCTCGCTCTGGCGCAACCCGGTGATGCTCGCGGTTGAACTCGGAGCGCTGGTCACCACGGTCTTCATCGGAATCGATGCCGCCCGCGGTAGCGGTGTCGGCTTTGTCCTGCAGGTCAGTATCTGGCTCTGGTTCACCGTCATCTTCGCCAACTTCGCCGAAGCCCTGGCCGAGGCGCAGGGCACTGCCCGAGCCGAGTCCCTGCGCAAGTCACGACACGACCTCATAGCCCAGGTCATGCGCGATGACGGCAGTACTGAGCCGGTCCCGGCGACCAAGCTCCGCAAGGACGACGTGATTCTCCTCAAGGACGGCGAGGTGATTTCCGGCGACGGCGAGGTCATCGAAGGCACGTCACTCGTGGACGAATCGGCCATCACCGGCGAATCGGCCCCGGTCATTCGTGAGGCGGGCGGCGACCGCAGCGGCGTCACCGGCGGCTCCCGAGTCCTTTCCGGCACCATCAAGGTGAGAATCACCGCCAATCCCGGGGAGACCTTCCTCGACAACATGATAAAGATGGTCGAGAGCGCGCGCCGCCACAAGACCCCGAACGAGATTGCCCTCGAAATCATGCTTATCGGGCTCACCGTCCTGTTCATCGTGGTCGTCGTGACCCTGCCTGCCTTTGCCGCTTACATGGGAGTCAGCACCACGGTCCCGATACTCATCTCGCTCCTCGTCTGCCTGATGCCCACGACCATCGGCGGGTTGCTGCCTGCCATCGGCATCGCCGGTACGGACCGCCTGCTCCAGCACAACATCATCGCCCTGAGCGGCCGGGCAATCGAGGCCGCGGGCGACGTGGACGTGGTCCTGCTCGACAAGACCGGGACGATCACGCTCGGAAACCGCATGGCGACCGAGCTGATTCCCGCGACCGGCGTGACGCGCGAGGAGACAATCGAGGCCGCCCTGCTCTCCTCCCTGTCGGACGAGACCCCGGAAGGCCGCAGCATCGTGGTCCTGAGCAAGAACGAACTCGGCATCAAAGGCCGCGACATCCGCGCGCCCGAAGGCGCTTCGTTCGTCCCGTTCTCGGCCCAGACCCGGATGAGCGGAATCGACATCCCAGAATCGCCAAACGCCAATCGCCAATCGCCGAACTCCGAAGTCCGGAGTTCCCGGTTGGACAGCTCGGCGTTCGGCGTTCGCAGTTCGCAGTTTCCGCCGCGTCGTATTCGTAAGGGCTCGGTGGACGCGGTGCGCGCCTGGGTCGAAGCCGCCGGCGGCACGTTCTCCGAAGACCTCAAACACAAGGTCGACGCGCTCGCCGCACAGGGCGACACGCCACTAGTCATCGCCGAAGTCAGGACTCCAGGATTCAAGGATTCCAGGGGTCCAGTTCCGGACACTGGAATCCTCGACCCCTCGACTCCTCGACCCCTTCCTCGTCTTCTAGGCATCATCCGCCTCAAGGACGTGTTGAAGCAAGGCATCAAGGCGCGGCTCTCCCAACTCCGCCAGCTCGGAATCAAGTCGGTGATGATTACCGGCGACAACCCACTCACGGCCGCCTCCATTGCGGCTGAGGCCGGACTCGACGACTTCGTGGCCCAGGCAAGACCTGAGGCCAAGCTGGAGCTGATTCGGAAATACCAGTCCGACGGCCACCTGCTGGCGATGATCGGTGACGGTACCAACGACGCTCCTGCCCTTGCCCAGGCCGACGTCGCGGTCGCAATGAACGCAGGAACCCAGGCCGCGCGCGAAGCGGCCAACATGATTGACCTCGACTCCAACCCGACCAAGCTCCTCGACATCGTCGAAGTGGGCAAACAGATACTCATCACGCGCGGCGCGCTGACTACGTTCTCTATTGCCAATGACGTATCCAAGTACTTCGCCATCGTCCCGGCAATCTTTGTCGCAGTCTATCCTCGGCTCGGGTTCCTCAATGTCATGCACCTTACCAACCCGTCGAGCGCGGTCCTCGCCGCGGTCGTATTTAACGCCATCATCATCCCGATGCTGATACCGATAGCCTTGCGCGGGGTCAGGTTCCGAACGACATCGGCCTCGGCCCTGCTCCGACTCAACCTGCTGGTCTATGGCGTCGGCGGACTGCTGCTCCCGTTCCTCGGCATCAAACTCCTCGACCTGCTGCTGGTCTGGCTCCATCTCGCATGAACCCCGGTAACCTGCAAAGAGTATCCGCAGACTACGCAGATTACACAGATGGGTCCGGACGGAAATCGGCGGAACCCATGAAGTCTGTGGATATTCTCTCCGGTCCTCCCTCGCCCCGCCTGCGGGGAGAGGGCCAGGGTGAGGGGTGTGCGAACCGCCCCATGCGCAACCTGAGAACGTCGCTCCTGATGCTGGGCATCTTCTCGCTCCTGCTGGGCATCATCTACCCGCTCGCCGTCACCGGCATTGCCCAAGTCCTCTTTCCCTTCCGCGCCAACGGCAGCCTGGTCAGCGCGGGACATGACCGAAACTCTCCGGGAGTTTCGGATCGTGTCCCAAGCGGACCCGTCGGCTCCCTCCTCATCGGCCAGCAGTTCTCTTCTCCCCTGTACTTCCACGGCCGTCCGTCCGAATGCGGGTACGATGCCGCTCACTCGACCGGGCTGAACCTCGGGCCGTCTAACCCCGCCTTTCTCGCCCAGACCCGCGCCCGTGTCGAAAGCCTCAAGACGGAAGAGAACTTGCCGCCCGGCGCGACCGTGCCCGCCGACCTTGTGCTCGCATCCGCCAGCGGGCTCGACCCCGACATCTCTCCTCAGTCGGCGCTCTTGCAGGTAGCACGGATTGCGAGAGTCCGCAACCTTGAGCCCGCGCTCGTCCGCAGCCTCGTGCTGCGTCACACCGATCGGCCTTTCCTTGGCGTCTTCGGTGAGCCCCGGGTGAACGTCTTGAAACTGAACCTCGCGCTCGATAGCATATCCGCTGGGAGATGACTGATAACCAATTCCTGATGACGAACCAACGAGGAAATGACCACATGTTGTTCAACCCGACTCAGTCCTGTTTGGTCATTTGGGCATTGGGACTTGATTGGGAATTGGCAATTGGGGCTTGGGCATTATGAGTGAGACCCGCCCCAGCCCCGACGCCCTCCTGAAGGAAATCCAGAAGGAAGAGGGCAAGCACGGCCGACTCAAGATATTCCTCGGCTACTCGCCGGGTGTGGGCAAGACCTACTCGATGCTCGAAGAGGCGCACCTGCTCAAACGCCGCGGCGACGACGTCGTGGTGGGCGTAGTCGAGACGCACAAGCGCGCCGAGACCGCGGAACTGCTGCAGGACCTCGAAGTCATCCCCTCCAAGTCGGCCGACTACAAGGGCATCAGGCTTGAGGAGTTCGACCTCGACGCGGTGCTCAAGCGCAAGCCCTCGGTCGTGCTCGTAGACGAACTCGCCCACTCGAACGCACCCTGGAGCCGCCACCCGAAGCGCTATCAGGACGTCGAAGAGCTGCTCGCTGCGGGCATCGACGTCTACACCACGGTCAACGTCCAGCACTTCGAGAGTCAGAACGACATCATCGCCAAGATAGCCGGCATCCGCATGCAGGAGACCGTGCCCGACGACCTGCTCGACCGGGCCGACGAAGTCCAGGTGATTGACATCCCGCTCGAAGAGCTATTCGAACGCCTGCGCGAAGGCAAAGTCTACATCCCCGAACAGGCAAAACAGGCGATGGCCGGCTTCTTCCAGCGCGGCAACCTTGTCGCCTTGCGCGAAATCACGCTGAGCGTGGCCGCGCGCAAGATGGACAGCGAGCTCTTGAACTACATGCGGGCCAAGGCAATCTCGAGCACCTGGCCGGCCGCGGGACGGCTGATGGTCTGCATCGGCCCGACCCCGACCGCGAGCCAGCTTGTGCGCAAGGCCTACCGCATCGCCAAGGACACCAGTGCCGAGTGGTTCGCGGTCTACGTCGCGGCCCCGAGCGCGACCGAGCTTTCACCCCAGCAAAAGACCTGGCTGGCCGACGCCTTCAACCTCGCCGAGGAGTTCGGCGCGCACGCGACTACCCTGTCCGGCTTCGACGTCGTGCCCGGCCTGCTCCGCTTCGCCCGCGAGAACAACGTCGCGAGTATCCTCATCGGCAAACCCCGGCGGTCACTGCTTCAGGCCATGTTCATCCGCTCGCCTATCTACCGGCTCATGCGGGAACAGACCGACTACGACATCTACCTCCTCGCGCCGACCGTGGAAGAAAAGACCTCCTCGTCCTCCTCCCCCCCCCCCCCGC
>DATJQV010000074.1 GCA_035505375.1 bacterium
GGGCCTTGGGTACTTCCTCATTGACTGGTCATTGAGACTTGGGAATTGGGACTTTCCTCATCGTATGACGGATAGTTTCCCGACCTTGCTCGACTTGCCGTCCGCCGAAACGACAAGGTACACGTAGATGCCGCTGGCCACTTTGGCGTCCCACTTGAGCTGGCCATCGCCCTGCTCGGTAGCGCTCCAGACCGACTGCCCTGAGTTGTCGTAGATAGTCACCCGCGCCCCTGCGCTCAACCCCTGGAAGTGGATGGCATCCTGCTCCGGATGCGTATGCGGCTTGAACGGTATGGGCGCGACTCGAAGCGAGTCGAGGTTCTGACGCGGCTGCGGACCGCGCGCCACAAGGACGAAGCTGTCCCGCACTGGGTAACCTGCCGTGTCCAAGGCGCTGACCACAACCCAGCCCGAGCGGCTGCCGAGCGACTCGCTCGTCGGTATGACTAGCGCGAGGGTACATTTCACCGCCTGCCCTATTGCCAGAGACTCAGGCAGGTTGAGAACGTAAATGCTGTCGGCGCTAGAAGAGGAGTGAATAGTGAATTGTGAAGAGTGAAAGTCGGAACCGGATTTCACCATTCTGTGTTCACTCCTCATCGTTCGCGCAGCCCTGCCCTGTGCCTCGACCTTGGCCTCAACCTTGAACTCTCTCAGCAGCGAATGGCTTGGTCCGTCTGCGGTATCCGGGTTGTAGGCGCTACTGGTGTTGACCAGCATGAATTCAGCCTTGGCGTAGGGATGATAGACCGGCCCTGCCGGCTGGGTGCGTAGGTTTATCGTGTCATGAACCACGTTCAGCGAGTCGTCGTCAACGTCCAGGTCTCCGAGCTTCGTGAGGCGCGCATAGAACGTGTCCGCAGTCAGGTAGCCCAGCGAATCCTTGCCACTGACAGTAATCAGCCCTTTGTAGGGGCCATTCCCGATCTCCGGCGGCACGTACGCGGCTAACGTGCAGACTATCGCCTGCCCTTGCGCAAGCGAACCGGGCAGATTCAGAACAAGAACGCTGTCGATGGTCCCACCGGGGCCCACGAGCGTGCCGGTGCATCGCAGCGAATCCACCCAGGACTTGCTCGGGCCGTCTGCCGTATCGGGATTGTAGGACGTGCTCGTGTTGACAAGGACAAACTCGCCGAGAGCGCACTCCGTGTAGTGTGGAGGCGGTCCGACTGAGACCAATCGCGGCCGCAAACTGATGGTGTCAGCGACGACGTCCAGCGAATCGTTGTCCACGTCGATGTCGCCGAGCTTTCTCACAATCGCGTAGAACGTGTCGGATATGAGAAAGCCCGCGGTGTCCCTCCCGGCGATGACAATAGCGCCGGTGTAGTCTCCATTCTTCAGCCCCGGCGGAGTGAACACTGCGAGGCTACAGATGACTACCTGGCCCTGCGCCAGCGACCTTGACAGGGGCAGATTCGGGATAAGAACGCTGTCCAGCGTCCCACCGGGGCCGGAGAGCGAACCGGTGAAGCGCAAGGAACCCAGTATGGACAAGCTCGGCCCGTCATAAGTGTCCGGGTTGTACGCCGCGCTGGTATTGGCCAGCACGAACTCGCCGCGAGCGTACGAACCCGAGCCCCTCAATCGAATAGTGTCGGCCACGACGTCGAGCGAGTCATTGTCTACGTCGAGGTCGCCGGGTTTGTAGAACTGAAGCACCCATTGCCCCTTGGTAGAACCTACGTGGACATATCCTCGGCCAGTGTCCGCGGAATAGCACCGGCCGGTTGAATAGTAGCCGATTTCGACCGGATTGGCCGGGTCGGCAACCGAGATGACGCGCATCTTCCCGGTATCCAGGACCAAGTCTGCGACAAAGGCTTTGTCGCCGACTATCGTTACAGCATGGATGAAGTACATGCTATCGAGACGCCCGACTTCGAACGGGTGCGCCGGGTCCGCGATCGACAGAACTCGAAAGCTACGGTCCCCGCCGGCGACATAGGCATAGTCCCCGCTCACTGTGACAGTGCTGGCGCCGCTAGACACGAGGACGCATCGTCCGACCTCAATCGGATGCGTCGGGTCTTTGACCGAGAGGACGTACAAACCGCTGTCCGCATCACTGACATACGCATAGTCCCCGACGACTTTCACATCCACGGCTTGGCCCGGTGTGTCCCAGTACCCGACTTCAATCGGATTCGCCGGGTCGGCGACTGAGATGACCCGTAACCCGTAGCTATCGCACGCGACATAGGCGTAGCTCCCGCTCACCGCGATGCCGTCTCCGTACTCATGTGGCGTGTCGCAATGCCCGACTTTCACCGGATGCGCGCGGTCGGCAACCGAGAAAATCTGCAGCCCAACGCCAGCGAGATACGCGAAGTCGCCGACGACTACAATATAGCTACCCTCAGTTGAGAGCAGGTCGAAGACGGTACGGCTAACCAGAACCGGGTGCGCCGGGTCAGCAACCGATAGGATGATGAAAACTGAGTCCGGCTGCCGCGCCGTGATGTAGGCATAGTCGCCGCTCACAGCCACGGCCTCGGATTGGTACCAACTGAGCGTGTCGGGATAGTGACCAATGCACCGGACATGGAGTGAATCAGCAGCCGCAACACCGGCCAGCAGCAAGCTCACCAGGGCGCAAGTCGATGCTGCGCAAGCAACCGTCTTCCCGGACATGGCTCCTCCTCTTATGGACAAAGGTGACGACCCTCAACTCATTGAAACGCGTGACCCGGCCGGCAGCTACGACAGCGCAAATCGACCTTCGGAACTGATGTCGCGCGCCTCGCATCAATCGTATCGGACGTGAGAAGTAATGTCAACTCCCCGTGCCGTCTCCAAACTGTCTCTGCGGCAGCGGCGACCTGCACTGGACCGACTCAGCCAAACCCGCCGGCTGTCAGGACCAGCGGCCTATTTGCCGGAGATCAACTGCCAACACTCGGGCTCAGCCGGCATCGGGCAGGGCGGGCCTGCGCCCGCCCTGCCAGCGTACCACTAGTATCCGTACCCGCTCCAGTTCGGTGCATAGAACCGATGGTGGGCGAGACCGCTGCATACCGCCGAGTCGGCGCTATACAGCACAGAATCCTGCGGGCAGGGCCTTTCAGGCGGCCCAACGTGTCTGTCCGTGTAGTAGGCCGGCGCCGTAAAGACGCCGTGGGTGGGACAGGTGTAGTACGCGGTCCCCGGACTCCCGCACAGCATGCAGTGCCAGACATAGTCGCCGGCCACCATGACTCCGGCCATGAGCACTACGCCGAGCGCGACTGCTGCTAGTACTCTGCTCCTCACTGTTGCTCCTTGTTCTATGGGGCGTGTTACTGAGCCAGCCATCCCGCGCCCCGTTCGGGGTGGCGGCCAGGTGTCTCGTCAAACCACTGCGTCCGAGGGACGCTTACGGTCCCGGCGCCAAAGGCGCTAGCGCACAAGACACCATGGTATCGCCAAATGGGTTTCTGTGTTCCTCGAGCCCATCGGCCTTGATTTCCTGGGGTGCGGCGTTGCCACCGCACCCCTTTGTTCTCTCGCTTGCACATTGTTCGTACTTTGGTCTGCCCACCTCTGCCTGCGCCGGCAAGGCCGGCACAGACCAACGACTTCTTGTTTGGCTTCGAGTTGGGCCATCCAACTAGCGGCATAGGCACTTCATGTGCCAGAAAAGTCCGATTGCTGTAAGCGTTTGCGCATCAGCAGGATAGCGGAATAGGGCTTTCCGCACGCCTGATTTCAGTACCACATTACGACACAGTTCAAGCAGGCCGTTTGAGCTAACGTGTTGTGCTACGATGTCTTGCCGAGTCCCACATAATGACACTGTTTGTATCATGTTGTGGCACTGAGTGATTAACTCTATGACCTATTGAGCCTTGCATAGTTCAAGTGATGCAAGATGCAGCTCTGATGTTCTCGAGTTCCGGCAGGGTCAGTAGATTGTGAGCGGGCGTGCCTAACCGGCGATGTGGTGCTTGCGGAGGAGGCGGTAGAAGTAAGTTCGGCTGTACCCGGCGAGCTTGGCGGCAGCCGGCGCGTAACCGTTGGCGCGGCCCATTGCATCGAGTAGGGCCGCTCGTTCTGCTTCGTCGGCGGCTCTACGCCGTTCGCCGCGTACGCTTGCAGTCGAACGCACGGGAAAGGCCGGATGGCCTTGCCGAAACTCGGGAGGAAGGTCGGCAATCTCAAGCGTCTCCCCGCGGGCGAGAATCACCGCCCGCTCGATCACGTGCTTGAGCTGACGGATGTTGCCGGGCCAAGGCGCCTCGGCGAACACTGCAAGGACCTCGTTGCCTGCCCGGCGCGCTGGGCGGCCGTAGTGCTGCGCGGTACGAACGATGAAGTATTCGGTGAGCGCGGGCAGGTCCTCGCGGCGCCGGCGCAGCGGTGGAATGGTGTGCATGACCGTGTTGAGGCGGTAGAGAAGGTCGGAGCGGAACTGCCTCTCGCGCACGCGGGCCTCAAGGTCCATGTTCGTGGCAGCGACAACGCGGGCGTCGACCAGAATCGCCTTGGCCCCGCCCACGCGGGTGACGGTCTTGTCTTCGATTACTCGCAGGAGCTTCGACTGCAGGGTTGAACTCATGTCCCCGATTTCGTCGAGGAAGATGGTCCCGGTATGCGCCAGCTCGAACTTGCCCGGCCGGGCCGCGACTCCGGTCGCCGCGCCTTCTTCGACCCCGAAGAACTCCGCTTCCAGCAGGCTCTCCGGCACTGCGGCGCAGTTGACCGTGATGAATGGGCGGTCGGCGCGCGGGCCGGACTCGTGTAGGGCGCGGGCGACAAGCTCCTTACCGGTGCCGCTCTCACCGCGTATCAACACCGGCACGTCGGTCGCGGCGAAACGCGCAACGTCGGCGAGCATGTCCAGGACGTCGCGGTTGCGGCCGATGACGCCACGGAAGCGCAGGCCGGGGATCTCGGAGGCAGGGTTGGACTCGCTCCCCAGTTCACGTAGCCTGATGAACTGCGGCGCGAGCGCACGCGACACTGCATCGATCAGGTCGGGTTCCATTCGGGCCGGAAGCGGGACGCTGCGCCCAAGCCACAGGATTCCGAGCAGGCGCCGGTCCTGTCTGACCGGCAGCAGCAACTCCACGTCGGTCTGCGACAGAGCCGCGCGGCGTCCGGACAGCCCGGACAGGTCCGGCTGCCCTCTGAGCGCGACCGGCCTGCCGCGAACCAGCACCGCGCCCTGTTCGAACCGCAGGTTGTCACAGAGGATCAGGAGCGCACGCTCGATGAACTGCTCGGGTGTGAGGTCCAGCGCGGCAAGTCCGGCCAGCCCCTGCGCAAGGGCAGCGTTACTGTCAGCGCGCATCTCCAGCCGGTACAACAGTCGGCCGGCCTCTTCGGCTTCGGCCACGACTCCGAGCCGACGGAAGGTCCGGGCTGCAGTCTGCAACATGGTCTGGGCCTCACCCTCGCGACCGAGGTCAACAAGCAGGCTTCCTCGCAGCAGCCGAGTGAGAGCCAGGTCGAAGGTGTCGCCCAAGGGTTCGAGGACGGCTTCGGATCGGGCAAATAGATCAAGCGCGGGGGCCGTGTCGTGCCGGGCCGCAGCCAGCCCCGCCTCGACGCGCAACACCTGGCCCTGCTCCTTCCGCAAGTTCAGGTCTGTCGCGTGGTGAGCAGCCTGCGCCAGGAGCTCGCCCGCTGCGGCGAGCCGGCCCTGGGCCAGCGCCACTTCGGCCCGACGGCGGCAGATAGTCGCGAGCACGCAACGGTCTCCCGCGGACTCGCTCAATCGTGCGACCTCTGCGAGCTTCTCTTCGGCTCGCGCCAGGTCGCCGCTGCGGAAATAGACCCAGCCTAGATTCGACAGAGCCTCCCTGAGCTGCTGTCCGGAGTGTCGCCTTTCCCGCTCGGCATCAATGACCGCGCTGAACATGAGTGTCGCATTTTCGCAATCTGACCGCTTCGCCGACAACTCCCCGAGCTGCATTCGGGCGGACAGAAGCAGGTCGTGAAACCCGTGTTCCTCGCTGAGCGCGATGCTGCGGTGGAAGTACTCGGTCGCCTCAGCCCAGCGCCCCATGTCCTCAAGTGTCCATCCGACATTGTGGGCGTAGATTGCTCGGCCGAGCGGATCCCCCGCCTTGCTGCTCAACTCCAGGCACTGGCGATAGCAGGCTAGCGCCTCATCCAACTCGCCCCGCAGACCATGCACGCCGGCGAGCTGATTCAGCGCGGACCTCTCTCCCTGGTCGAAGCCGGTTTCCCGGCTGACCTGCAGGAACTCATCGAAGCACTCCAGCGCGCGCTGAAGCTCACCGCGTTCCTGGTGTATCATGCCAACAAGGTTGAGCCCGCTGGCGCGGATTCGCCGGTCGCCGATGGCGTCGGCCGCTGAAAGTACCAGATCCGCTTGGCGCATGCTGCCATCGAGGTCGCCGGCGCGGCGGAACAGCTCGCTAAGCATCGACGCCGCCCTGACCCCGCACTTCACCTCCCCGGCTTCCTCGGCTTCGGCGGCCACCTGTTCCAACAGTGGTATTGCGGCAGCGGCGTCTCTGAGCCAGAGATCCTCGGCGAGCGACAACGTAGCCTTGACGCGCTCGGCCGGTGTCGTGGCCGTCTCAACCTGCGCGCGCAGGGCCTGCAGTCTGTCAGGTGAATCGGTTGCGCCACTCATGATGGGGCCTTGGTCAGCATAATGCAGACACACGACAAGTCAAGCTGAGGACGCGAATCCATTTGACACCGGGAGACGAAAGGGTAACCTGTGCCGTTCTTCTCGCTTGCAGCCCGCGTCGCCTGACTAGCGTGACGTTGTCCGTACCAACAAGAGGGACCGCAGAATAGCTATAGCGGGGCGCTCTGCGCCGACTGGCGACGAGCAGCAGCCGCTCTAAGGCAGTAGTGAAAGGAACATCGATGGCGAGACTCCAATGCCCGGCCTGCAGCAGCGAGAACACATGGGCTCATTACGTCCACGAGCCGTGTCCGAACACACCAACGGGGAAGACCGAGTGGGAAGCGGAGGCCGTCGGCGCAACACCGAGTGGGGTGCCCTACCCGTCGCCGTGCCCGGCCCCGCTCGACGGTACGATGACGCAGGCTTCGAACGTCACGTGCCGCGACTGCAACAACCAGTGGTAGAAGTGGACTCCTGAGCAGGGCCCGTTCCCGCTGACTTCTGCGAGGGCTGCCTCCGGCAGCCCTCGATTCTCATCCGCCGCGATCCGGTTCCGGACAAGGCGACAGCTCGCGCTACCGCAATCCACAAATGAGCTACTTGCGGCGGAGTTGGCGGTCGAGGCGAAGATGGCCTACGGCTGACAGCTTACGGCTGACGGCCCTCGGGCATTACAGATTGTGAATTGCAGATTGACGCGGCCACAGGCAGCAAGGGACCGGCAGTCCATTCGAGATAGTGACAAGCGATGAGCGCTGAGTGGTTGCTCGCCGCCGACTTGAACTTACCGCGATCACGCGTAGAATGGTCCGGTGGAACTGCAGTTGATGATACCTGCCTTGTGCCGTGCGTTCCGCGCGTCTAACGGTGGCTCCGAGGTTCTGCGGGCAGATCATAACGGACCGGACAAGCATCCCGGGCTCTGCCCGGTACGTGCTCAGATTCGCATCGTGGAATGATGCGAGCATGATACTGGCATGGGATCAGCAGAAGGCCCGGTCGAATCTGCGGAAGCACCACGTCTCGTTTGAAGAAGCAGCCACGGCCCTGAGCGACCCCTTGGCCGCCACCGGCTCTGACCCCGACCACTCGGTCGCCGAGTCTCGATACATCACCTTCGGCATGTCGGAACGGGGCAGGCTTTTGGTTGTAGCTCACACGGAGCAGGGCGATACGATTCGTATCATTAGCGCTCGCCTGGCGAGCAAGAGAGAACACAGAATATATGAAGAAGACTAGACCGACCGAGAACAACGACTTGCGCGCCGAGTACCGGCGTTCCGATTTCTCCCAACCTCTGGAAAGAGGGAAGTACGCGAAGCGCCTGCGGGAGGCCTCGAATGTCGTGGTCCTCAGCCCGGAAGTCGCCGAGGTCTTCCCGAACGAGTCTGCTGTCAACTCTGCGCTGCTGTCGCTGATCAAGCTCGCACGAAGAACGACCAGCCGACCGAACAGACGGAAGACGGGTGCGAGCCTCGGCGTTCGCTGAGTATTAGAGACCGGCGAGGACTCGTTCCGCACGGTCTTGAACGCGCTGCTCCGCGCGCAAGATCATTTCCCGCCTGCAGGTTGCAGTTCGTGGGCCGGAATGTGTCTGGAGAGTGCCGTGGCTGCTATGGTCAGCGGACGAAGGGATTGAGCGAGTGGACCTCCGGCACCTTGTCCAGCATGTTCTGATCGCGAGTGACGAGGGCTGCGTTCTCGACCAGAGCAGTTGCCGCGATGGTGGCGTCCGGGGTCAGGCTGTTGGTGTCGAGCAGGTAGGTCAGGCCGGGTCCGCGGTCAGTCCCGCTCGCCACGGACTTGATGCTGGTACGCGAGGGGATCCAGCTTGCGCCGCTTCCACATGCCGCGTACGGACTTGAGTGCCCGGCCGCCGGCGCAGGCGCGGCTGCGCGAGGACGGCCGTGCGCGCAGTAGTCTCGCGGGAAACCGGATAGTGACGGTCCCGTTGCGCACTGAAACCTTGACTGCGGGATTGCTCACGTCAAGATACAAGGGCGCACTGGGAACAAGTCAACACGGAGAGGCCCCCCTGGGTGCGTAGCACCCGGAAGACTCCAGGTACCATCTTGCAGTTAGCAGTAGTCGGAAACGGACAGGAGCTTAGTTCCTGAAGCCGGCAGGGCCCGGTACGGAGTTTGACAGGGGCGAGGCCACGTCTTACAATTTGGCAAGATGAAGAAGCAGTCGCGCAAGGCCGCCAGCCATGTCGGGAGGTAGTGAAGTGCACGGAGCAAAGGACATTATCGAGGAAGCGAAACAACTTCCTGTAGATGACCGTGTGACCGTGGTTGATTCTCTTCTCCGAACCCTGAACGTTCCTGACCCCGAAATCGACAAGGCCTGGGCCGAGGCCGCCGCAGCGAGGCTCGCCGAGCTTCGTTCCGGCCGCGTCAAGGCAGTCCCGGGGGACGAGGTCCTCGCCCGGATCCGAAACGCTTCCACCCGATGACCTTCGACTTCCACCCGGAAGCCGAAGAAGAGTTCATCGAGGCGGTCGCCTTCTACGACAAGGTTGAGCCTTCTCTTGGGGAGGAATTCTCGCTGGAGGTCATTGCGGCTCTGCGGAACATCTTGTCCTATCCAAACCCTTGGCCGATTCTTGAAAGCGGTGTGAGGCGTTGCCTTGCCAACCGATTTCCATACGGCGTTCTCTACAGCGTCGAGCCCGACCGGGTCTATGTTCTCGCACTGATGCACCTGCACCGGCGACCGGGCTACTGGAAGGACAGACGCTAGAGCGGCTCCGCGGCCGTGGGCCGCGAGTTCTCCTGGTTTCAGTTAGCAGTTTGTAGTAGTAGGAAACGGACGGTTCCCGGCGAGAACGGAGAGTGACGGACCATGGATAATCCAGAAGTCAGAATCCAGAAACCAGAATGCAGAGTTTCCGACTTCGACCGGCTACTTGCGGTGGAGGAATCGGTAGAGACCGTCAAGGGCGGGTGACGGATTTCGGAGAGCTCAGAAGTCAGAGACCAGAAGTCAGAGTGCAGAATGACGAACGCGGACCTAGGCGCGATGCAGCTGCCGATCCAGTCCCGAGAGGGCCAGCTCCGCAAACTTGCGGGCGAGTTCCTGGTCCGGCCGGTCCTTGAGCGCCTCCTCGAGAACCTTCTCCCGCTCCGGCGTCCCGGGCAGCGTGTCGTAGGCCGCGCTGGCCAGCAGGGTGAGCCAGTTGTACCAGGAAACCCGCTCACCGGCCGGAAGGTTTGTCATCTCGGTCACAGCCATCACCGAACTCAGTCCCTCACCGATGTACGCCTGCCGCTTGAGCATTTCCGGGGTCATCATTCTCTTCTGGCGCTCAAGCCAGGTCGGTTTGCGGCGCGGGCTCTGCGGTTGCGGCTCGGCCCAAAACGCGCCGGTCGTTTCCATCCGGCTGAACAGCTCGACTACGCGGTCACGCACCAGCCGCACGTCTTTCTCGGACAACACGTGCGCGGCCACACCTTCGCCGACAACCCGCGCCATGCGAGTGAGCCGCACGTGCTTGAGCCCGCCCCGCGTCGAGCTGAGCGCGCCCCAGAACTTCCTTGCGAGTAGGTGCAGGTATTGCCGCTCGGTGGCGGCAAGACTGTGACCGACCTCTGCCTCAAGGTACTTCACGAGGATGTCGAGTCGCTTGCGCCGGCTGGCTGCCGCTGCCAGGTTCACTACCCGCTTCACCCGCTCCTCTGACGAAAGCGACGGCTTGCGCTCAGCCTGGCGGGCCACGGTTGTCTTGATGTCGTAGGCGAGCGCCTGATTCCCGATCTGCACGGGCAGCGCCTCGGTCACTTTTGCGACGGCCTCGCGTCCTTCCTGCTCCAAAGGCAACGGCCTCGCCGTGTACGTATCCAGCAGGTCGGCAATCTCGCTGAAGCTCGCCCGGCACGCCCGCAGGTAATCGGCCACCAGCGACAGAGTGGGGTTCGAGTGAAGGCCTGATTCCAGCCGCGACACCAAGGCCTGGTCCAGACCTTCACTGGCAAGTCCGGCCAGCTCAGCCTGGGTCAGCGAGGCTCTTCTACGGAGTGACCGTAGCCTTAGGCCCAGCTCCCTGGCCATTGGCAATTCGTCAGTTTTCCGGCTCAATCATCACCTCTGAATATGTAGTATACTGCAAGCGTGGCGGAAATGCCGTTGAAAGTGAGCGCGGCTAGTGGTTGCGGATGAGTGAGTTAAGTCTGTTTTCTCTGCTGTATTCTCGTGCATGGCTACCTTGCATGAGAAGTCGACCTGCTGTCGAGCGAAGG